>NZ_JBEOXE010000003.1:49173-213865 GCF_040296485.1 Streptomyces sp. NPDC002138
CTCGGGCACGGCTTCCCGCGGTTCGGGCACGGCTTCCCGCGGTTCGGGCACGGCTTCCCGCGGTTCGGGCACGGCTTCCCGCGGTTCGGGCACGGCTTCCCGCGGTTCGGGCACGGCCGGGTCCGTGATCACGTCCAGTACGGAGCCGGGGCGGGCCGTACGCCGCAACTGCTCGACCACGCGCGGCGCCCGCCGGTTCCAGCCGAGCAGTAGCAGGCGCGCACCGCCGTCCCGCTCCGGGGGCGGCGGCCGGTCCGTGGTGATCACCGAGGCGTCCACCAGGTGGCGACAGTCCTCCGGGCGCGCCGAACCGTCGTCGAGGGTGAGGACGATCAGCCGGCTCCCCGGTGCGACGGGGGTGTCGGCGGGCGGGTTCAGCAACGGCCGCCCCTCGGGCGTGAGCAGCCCGACCACACAGGACGCGGCGTGGCCCAGCAGCGCCGTACCGAAGGGGCCGCCCTCGAAGGCGGTCGCGTCGGTGAGGTGGAACTCGTCGCCCGCGAAGTCGAGCAGATCGGCCAGGACCAGGGAGAGACCGGGACGGCCGACGCACTGCGTGATCAGCCGGGCCGTGACCGTGTCGGTCTCCAGCACCGTGCCGCGCGGGCCCGCGGCGAGCCGGGCCGGTGCGAGGTACCGGTCGTCCCGCACCGCGGCCAGCACCGGCGGCCCGTCCGTCCCCTGGCCGAGGACGGCGCGCAGGGCCAGCAGGACCCGCAGCACCTCCGCGTCGCCCGTCGGCTCCCCGGAGGGCAGCACGAGGACCGTACTCGCCGTCCGCGGGCTGACCAGCGCGAGGACACCGGGATCGCTCGCGGGACCGCTGCGGCAGATCAACCGGGTGCGGGCGGCCGGCCCGACCGCTGCCGTCAGCACCCGCTCCATCTCGGTCTTGTCCCGGTCGGCGAGCAGGACGACGGCCCGCGGCCGCTGCGGGGCCTGCGCGGCGACCAGCTCGGCCACCACGGTGGTGACCTGGTCCGACCAGCCGAGCACCACGACGTGGCCCTGCTCCAGGACCGTCGAGCGCCCCCGGCTCAGCTCCGCCATCCGCTCGGCCAGACCCGTGGTGATCACGCCCACCAGGGTCGACACGCACAGCAGGGCGACCAGGCCGAGCAGCGCCGACAGCGCCATGCGCAGCGGCGTCCCGCTCGCCGCCCCGAGGCGCAGCGTCTCCGCACTGGTCCGCCAGGCCGCCGTGAGCCGGCCCGACAGCGACCGCGGCGAGCCGGGATCCGTCCACACCAGGAGCGTGCTCACCGGGACGACGACGGCCAGGCACGTGATCACCAGCCATCCCATCAGGGTGCTGGTGCTGCGGGCCAGCGTCCGGTCGAACCGGTAGCGCGCCCGGTCCCGAGCCGAAACCGCCCGCCGCGTCGTCGGATGCCCCACGCCCATCCCGCCCCTTGCCTCGTGGGGGACCGCTCACCCCGCCACCGCACAGTGCCGCCTGCGGCAGCGGGACGCGCCGCGTTCGGTGCCCGGTTCATCCTTTCGTGCAGGCGGCGACGAGTGCGGGCGCAGCTGCGGGCCGCGGCCGCTCCGCGTGCGGGTGCACGTGCCGCCCGGTAGCGTTCAAGACGCGCGTTCCGCTCTAACTGTTGCGGCTTGGCCCGGCAGGACCGCCGCTCGTGACGGCAGAGGAACGATCACATGCCGAAACACAGAATCCATGGCGTGACCGCCGCCGCCGCACTCGTGTGCCTGGCGGGGTTCGGCCCCGTTCCGGGCGGCGCCACGGTGGCAGCCGCCCGGGCCGCCGGGCCGAGCCCGGCCGCCCCGTCCCGGTTCGTGCCCGGCGCCTGTCCGAGGACGCCCGAGCCGGTCGAGGCGCTGAGTGACGCCCGGTGCGGGTTCCTCGAAGTACCGGAGAACCGATCCCACCCCGGCGGGCGCACCATCAAGCTGGCCGTGGCGCGCATCCCGGCCGCCTCGGCGAAGCCCGCCGCCGACCCGCTGGTGTTCATGGCGGGCGGCCCCGGCGCCGACACCTTCGACGACATCCCGTTCCTCGTCGACTCGGGCCTGAACAAGGACCGCGAGCTGATCGTGATGGCCCAGCGCGGCAATCTCTACGACCGGCCGAACCTCGCCTGTCCGGAGATCGACCGCTTCAACGCACAGGCCGTGGGCCTGGGTTACGACGCGCCACGGGCGCAACAGCTCATGCTGAAGGCGGTGAAGGAGTGCCGGGACCGCCTGACGGCCGACGGCACCGACCTGAGCGCCTACAACACCACCGAGAACGCGGCGGACTTCGCCGACCTCCGCACAGCGCTGGCCATCCCCCGGTGGAACGTCTACGGGTACTCCTACGGCAGCAACCTGGCCCTCACCTACCTGCGCCTGCACCCCGAGGGAATCCGCGCCGTGGCGATCGACTCGGTCACCCCTCCCCACGACGCGGTCCTGCCGTGGGGATGGAGCAGCGCCGCCGAGGGGATCCGCACCATCTTCGCGGCGTGCGCGGCGCAGCCCGCCTGCGAGGACCGGTACCCGGACCTCGCCCGCACGCTGACGGAACAGGTGCGCACGCTGGAGGCGCACCCCCTGACGCTGAACGTCCCGCAGGCGAAGGGCGGCAAGCCGGTCAAGACCGTCCTCGACGGGGGCGCGCTGCTCAACCTCATCGTCGCCCTCACCCCCCGGCCCAAGGACATCCCGGCGGCGCTGGAGGAGCTCGGCCACGGGAACCCGGAGCGTTTCGCGCAGGCGCGCGCGGCCGGCTCCGTCCAGAACGTCGGCGTGTTCGCGCACGGTCTGACGAACTCGGTGGCCTGCAGCGAGTGGGCGCCGGGGTCCTCGGAACCCGATGTGCTGAAGGCGGGGCAGAAGGCCTTCCCGGGGTGGCCGGACACCGTCCTGGCGCAAGTGCCGCAACTCCCCTTCCAGTACCCGGTGTGCGGGGTCTGGAAGGTTGCGGACCGCGCGTCCGTCCAGCGGGTCGCCACGGTCAGCTCCGTGCCGGCGCTCGTCATCTCCGGGACGTTCGACGTGAAGACCGGGGCGAGTTGGGCGAAGGGCGTAGCCCACGACCTGTCCCGCTCGACCGCCGTGCAGATCCCCGGAATCGGCCACTGGGTGGTCCCGCAGTCGCCCTGCGCGCAACGTGTGCTGGCCTCGTTCCTGGCCCGCCCGACCGCGCCGGACACCGGTTGCGTGGACGGTCTCGCACCCGAACCTTTCACGATCATCCCGAAGTGACCGCCCGAAGCCCGAAGCCCGAAGCCCGAAGCAACCGCCCGAACTTTCAGCCCGAACTTTCAGCCCAAACGTTCAGCCCAAACGTTCAGGGAGGGCAGATGACACAGCAGCACGCTCCCCGCCGTCGCCGCACCGTACGGGGGTTCCGCGCCACGTCGGCCGGCGTGGCGACCGGCCTCCTCGTCACGGGCCTGCTCGCGGCCCCCGCTCAGGCGCGGTTCCGCGGCGACACCACACCCACCCCCGGAGCGCCGATCGGCACGACCGCCCGGACGGTGGGTGACGCCCGCTTCGAGCCGGGCCCGTGCCCGAAGACGCCCGAACCGGTCGAGGCGCTGAAGGGGGCCCGCTGCGGAACGCTCACCGTGCCCGAGAACCGCGCCAAGCCGAGCAGCAAGACGATCCGACTCGGTGTCGCGATCGTGGCCGCCGCGTCCGCCACCCCGAAATCCGACCCCGTCGTGTGGCTCGCGGGCGGGCCGGGCGACGATGCGGTGGGCGAGGCGAAGATGGCGATCGACGGCGGCCTCAACCGCGACCGTGACGTGATCTTCATGTCCCAGCGCGGTACGTACTCGGCCGTCCCGGACGCGCTCTGCCCCAACATCGACGAGTTCAACGCCCACGCGGTCGGCCTCGTCTCCGACGCCCCGTCCACCGAGCGCGTGCACGTCGCGGCCACCAAGGCCTGCCGCGACAAGCTGGCGGCCAAGGGTCTGGACCTCGGTGCCTACAACGACACCGAGAGCGCCGCCGACTACGAGGGCCTGCGCGCCGCGCTGGGCATAGAGCGGTGGAACCTGTACGGGATCTCGTACGGCACCCAGCTGGCGCTGGTCTACATGCGCCTGCACCCCCAAGGGCTCCGCTCCGTGGGACTCGACGGCATACTGCCGCCGTCCAGGGCGGGCTCGGCCGCGACCTGGAGCAGCGCCCGGCAGGGCTTCGACGGCCTCTTCAAGGCCTGCAAGGAGCAGTCGGCGTGCAACAAGCGCTACCCGAACCTGTCGGCCACCCTCGACCGGCTCGTCCGCGCGCTCACGGCCAAGCCCGTCACCACCACCGTCACCGTCCCCGGCAGCGACAAGCCGGTGAAGGTCGTCCTGGACGGCGGAGCCCTGGTGAACTGGATGACCTCCGCCACCCACGTGGCTCCCCAGGTACCCGCCGCCCTCGACGAGCTGGCCCACGGCAAGCCGCAGCGCATCGCCCAGCAGTACGCGGGCGGCAAGCTCAGCCCGGCGGCCATGGGCCGGGTCGCGCACGGTCTCGTCTACGGCGTCTTCTGCAGCGAGTGGACGCCGTACGAGACGCAGGAGCAGGCGCTCCGGGGCGGACAGGAAGCGTTCCCGGCCTTCCCGCGCTCGGTGCAGGAGCAGGCTCCGCAGCTCGCCTTCCTCCCTGCGGACTGCGACGCCTGGAACGTCCCCGCGGCGGCGCCGTCGATCCGGGACGCCACGCGCGGTGACGTCCCCACCCTCGCCCTCTCGGGCGGCTTCGACTCGCAGACCGGGGCCGACAACGGCCCGTACGTCGCCCGCACGCTGAGCAAGGCCACGGTCGTCACCGTCCCCTACGAGCCGCACGTGGTGTTCGCCACCTCGAAGTGCGCCCAGGACATCGCCGTCTCGTTCTTCGACACCCCGGACGCGCCGGACACCGCGTGCCTGAAGGGTCTCGAACCGCCCGCATTCGAGACCGGGTCCTGAAACCCCGTACCGCACCGCCGGAGTCGGCATGACCCTCCACTGGGAACCGCGTCCCCCACGTCCGCCGCGTCGCCCGCGCCGCTCCGGGTCCTCGCTCCTGCCGGTGCTCCTGCCCATCGCGGTCCTGATCGTGGCGGCGGTGTCGGTGGGGTCGTGGCTGCAGTTCGGCGAGCGGCAGGCGCTCGACAGGGTCCACACGGTCGGATCCCGGGCCGCCGACCGGGTGGACGTGGAAGCCACCGTCCAGCGGGTCGACGCCGCGGCCAGGGAGCTGCTCCTGCGGGTACGGGTCACCCCGCGCGGGACCCTCGGCGAGGAGGAGGGGACCGCCCCGGCGGCCGACCTCAGCCTCCAGACCTCCGCGGCGACCCTCGGTGACCTGGGGTTCAAGGCACACGAGCGGATCACGACCAGGGACGTACAGGTCGCGCTCACGGGCGGATCGATCAGCGACTACCCGTTCGACACCTACCAGACCGACATCGAATTCCGGGCCCAGCTCGACGGCAGACAGGTGCCGGTGCGGCTGAACCTCTCCAACAACGACACCCTGTTCTCGGTCTCCGCGGCACCCCTGTCCTCCTCGCAGCAAGCCGTCGTGGGGCTGGGGCTGGACCGGTCGAGCAGCCTGCTCGTCTTCGCCGTCTTCATGATGGTGGTGATGTGGGCACTGGCGGCATCCGTGCTCATCGGAGCCTGGTACCTGATGAGCCGCCGCCAGGGCCTGGTCTGGCCCGCCCTCGCATGGATGGCCGCCACCCTCTTCGCCCTCGCGGCGTTCCGCAACACCGCTCCCGGCACACCACCGATCGGCTGCGTGCTGGACTGGTTCGCCTTCCTGTGGGCCGAGACCGTCATCGCCCTGTGCCTGATCGCCGTGGTGATCACCGGCGTCCGCACGGCCCTGCGGGACGCCGAGACCGACCCGGCCTAGTGCCGTGACCGGGAAGGTTCACCGGGTCGCGGCGCCCGGCGCGCCTTCCCGGCCACGGCACTAGAACGCCGAGTGGGCGAACCAGTGGGCGAGCAGGTCCTGGTCGCCGACCCGCTGGAAGGCCTCGTCCGTGTGCTCCAGACGGCCGTACAGGGTTAGCAGCAGGTCGCCGGAGGCGCCCTGGACGGTGGCGTCCGCCGTGCGGGATCCGGTGTCGTCGGTCACCAGCCCGAACCCGTCGGGGCGCAGCCGGACCAGCCACGTGTCGTCGCCGTCCGTGCAGCTGAAACGGATGGTGCGGTCGGGGCCGCGCAGCTCGGCGGTCCCGGGCGCGAAGACGGCGGCGAACGGCAGGTTGGTCAGGAACTCGTCGACGCCGTCCACCGCCAGCGCGCGGTCGATCTTCGGCGGGAGTCCGAGCGCGAGGTCGGCGTCGACCCGGTGCACGAGGGTCTCGAAGAGCATGCGGCGCACCCAGAACCGGGCGTGCTGGTCGAGCCCCCAGGCCCACATGGGCGCGTCGAGGTCGGTGGCGGCGAACACCTCGGCGGACTGCGCGGCGCTCTCGGCCAGCCAGTCCGGGTAGTCGACGGGCTGCTCCGGCAGGCGCAGCTCCACGTCGCGGCTGGTCGGCGGCTGCTGGATGCGCCCGCGCAGCAGGACGCTGAACCAGCGGTGCACGCTTCCGGCGTGCCGCGTCAGATCGCCCAGGGTCCAGCCCGGGCAGGACGGTACCGGGGTGGCGGGGTCGGCTCCCTTGACCGCAGCGACGAATCGGGCGGCCTCCGCCGCGACGGCCGCGGCGTGCTGGGCGGGTTCCATGTGTGGTCCTTCCTGATCGTGTCGCCGTCGACGCTAGCCCACTGCGGGGTCGGCGGAAGACGCTGGGGGGACGACGCGGTGAGCGCGGGGCGACCACGGCTCGACCGTGGGGGACGGCCGTATGCTGCCCGGATGATCAAGCCGATTGAACTCGTCATATTCGACTGCGACGGTGTACTCGTCGACAGCGAGCGCATCGCCCTGCGCCTCCAGGTGGCCCTCGGAGCGGAGCTCGGCTGGCCCTTGACCGCCGACGACGTCATCGAGCGGTTCATCGGGCGCTCCAAGGAGTCCATCTGCGAACAGATCGCGCAGCGGCTCGGCGAGGAGACGGCCGCCTTCTGGTGGGAGCAGTTCATGCTGCGCCACCGGGAGACGGTGGACGCCGGGCTCGAGGCGGTCGACGGGCTGCCCGAGGCGCTGGCCGGGATCACCTTGCCGGTGTGCGTCGCCTCCAGCGGCTCGCACGAGAAGATGCGGCACACCCTCGGTGTCACCGGTCTCTACGAACGCTTCGCGGGCCACATCTTCAGCGCGGCCGAGGTGCCCCGCGGCAAGCCCGCCCCCGACCTCTTCCTGCACGCGGCGCGGCGGATGGGCGTCGACCCCGCGGCCTGCGTCGTGGTCGAGGACAGCAACCCCGGCGTCCGCGCCGCCCGCGCGGCGGGGATGCGCTCCTTCGGCTACGCGGGCGGACTCACCCCGGCCGACCGGCTCGAGGGCCCCGGCACCGTCGTCTTCCACGACATGCGCAAGCTGCCCGTCCTCATCGCCGAACAGGGGTGTTAATCTCGCGCCATGTCCAAGGCTGAAATCGACGTGGTGACCGCCGAGTTCTTCGGAGCGTTCGACAACAGGGGCGGAAAGAGCGCCGACTTGGAGCGGATCCGCCGGCTGGTCCTGCCGGACGGGGTGATCGTCATGACCGGCCCGCACTTCACGGTGTACGGCGTGGACGAGTTCATCGAACCGCGCCGACAGCTGCTGACCGGCGGCCGACTGGTCGAGTTCAGTGAGTGGGAGACCTCCGAACGCACCGAGATCACGGGCGACATCGCTTCCCGGTTCGGCGACTACCGCAAGTCCGGAGTGCTGGACGGCGAGCCGTTCGAAGGCGGCGGGAGCAAGACGATCCAGTTCGTCCGCACCCCCGACGGCTGGCGCATCGCGGCCTTCTCCTGGTACGACCAGCCCGCGTCGGCCTGACGGACGAGGTGGAGTGACCCGCGGGGTCCGGTCGAGGCGTTCCGCCTCGCCGTCGGTCGTCGACAGTCCGGAACAGCGCGCTGCGTACACTTTCGGACATGCATCCGGACGCGCACACCGTGGCACTGGCCGTCCATGACGGCATCAGCCTCTTCGAAGCGGCCGCCGCCTGCGAGGTCTTCGGCGTCGACCGGTCCGACCTGGCCGATCCCTGGTACTCGTTCACCGTCTGCGGGCCCGACGCGGCGCGCGTCGGCGGGTGGATGCGGGCCGACCTCGTCCAGGACCTCGGGGCGCTCGCGGCCGCGGACACCGTCGTGGTCCCGGCCTGCCACGACCTGGACGAGGGCCCGCCCGCCGACCTGGTGGACGCGGTGCGCGCGGCGCACGAGAACGGCGCCCGGGTCCTCTCCCTGTGCACCGGGGCGTTCGTGCTGGCGGCGGCCGGCCTCCTCGACGGCCGCCGGGCCACGACGCACTGGATGCACGCCCCGCTGCTCGCCTCCCGCCATCCGCGGGTCCAGGTCGACCCCGAGGTCCTCTACGTCGACAGCGGATCGATCCTGACCTCCGCGGGCAAGGCCGCCGGGATGGACCTGTGCCTGTACGTCGTCCGGCTCGACCACGGCGCGGCGGTCGCGAACGCGCTGGCGCGCCGCCTGGTCGTACCGCCCCACCGCACCGGCGGCCAGGCCCAGTTCATCCCGGCGCCGGTGCCCGCCCGGGACGCCGACCCGCTCGCGGACCTGCTGGAGTGGGCCTCCGGCCGCCTCCACCGGCCGCTTGGCGTGCCCGACCTCGCGCGCCGGGCCGGTGTGAGTACGCGCCAGCTCACCCGGCAGTTCAACGCGGCCACCGGCACCACCCCGCTGCGGTGGCTCCTCAGCCAGCGGCTGCACCGGGCCCAGGAGCTCCTCGAGACCACGGACGGCAGCATCGAGCAGATCGCCGCCCAGACCGGCATGGGCACCGCCGCCACTCTGCGCCGGCACTTCAACCGCGCGCTCGGGGTCCCTCCGGACACCTACCGGCACACCTTCCGCGACCGCTGAAGCGACCGCCGAAGCGACCGCTGGGCCGCCCGGGAGACACAGGCCCCAGTATGCAACCCTCGGGTTGCGCGTCGCGAGCAGTCGTGCAACCCTGGAGTTGCACCCAATGGCGACGACGAAGGAGTCCACTCATGAGTGAGAACCGGATCGAACGCGAAACCCTGATCGAAGCCTCCCTGGACCGGGTCTGGTCGCTGGTGACCGAGCCGGGCTTCTGGGTGGCCGACGAGGCGAACCTGACCGGCGTCGCGGGGAAGGAGGGCGAGGTGAAGACGGCGAAGAACGCCGAGTACGGGGACTTCCCGGTGCGGGTGGAGAAGATCGAGCCGCAGACCTACCTGGCGTACCGCTGGGCCAGCGCCTTCCCCGGCCAGGAGCTGCGCGAGGACAACAGCACCCTCGTGGAGTTCACGCTCAGCCGGGAGGGCGACAAGACGCGGCTCCGCGTCGTCGAGAGCGGTTTCGCTGCGCTGGCCGGGTCGGAGGAACTGCGCAGCCGCGCCGTGAAGGACAACACCGGGGGCTGGCCGCAGGTGCTCGACGCCTTCAAGAAGCGCGCCGAACAGCCCTCCGCGTGACGGACGGACACCGCGCCGGCGACGAGGGGGTCGACAGCGTGCTCGTCGCGCTGGCCGACCCCACGCGGCGCAAGCTGCTCGACCTGCTCGCCGCGCGGGGGGAGGTCACCGCGACGACGCTCGCCGAAGGCCTGCCGGTCTCGCGGCAGGCGGTGGTCAAGCACCTCGCCGTCCTGGACGCCGCCGGGCTGGTCCGCGGCAACCGCGTCGGACGCGAGGTGCGTTACGCGGTGCGGCCCGCGGCGCTGGACGCGACCGCCCGCTGGATGGCCACGCTCGCCGCGGACTGGGACCGGCGGCTGGCGGCCGTCAAGCGCATCGCCGAGGCGGCGGAGCGGGATGCGACAGATACGCCATAGGCCCCTCGACCGCACGGGGGGCCGGCGCACCAGGCTGCCCCGGTGACGGGATGAGCGGGGTCGCCGTGGCGTGGCCGGGCACCGTGACCGCGCCTCCCGGCCGGTCCGCACGGGTGGTCGGCGCGGCCCCCGGTGACGGGAGTCGGCGCAGCCGGCGGCCGAAGAGCACGGCCCCCGCGGCTCGGGCCCTGGCCGGTCCTGGCGGCCTCGGGGATCGCGACCCTCGCCCTCGCCGTGGCCGCCGCCATGGCGCTGCGATGCGCGGGACGCCGGCGCACGGTGTGACCCGCCCGGCCCGGACCCCGGGCCGCCTCAGAGCAGGCCCTGGTCGTGGGCGTACAGGGCGGCCTGTGTGCGGTCGCGCAGGCCGAGGCGGCCGAGGATGCGGGAGATGTGGTTCTTGACGGTGCCTTCGCTGAGGTGGAGACGCGTGGCGATCTCGCGGTTGGTCGAGCCGCCCGCGACCAGACGCAGTACGTCCACCTCGCGTCCGGTGAGGGCGTCCGCCGGCCCCGGTCCCGGCGGGCGGTGCCCGGGTGCGTCCGTAGCCGTCGGGCCGGGGCCGTCCGGGGCGGGTCCCGTCGGCCCGGGGGCCGCCAGCGCGGCGGCGAGGCGGGTCATCACCGAGGCGTCGAGCTGGGCGACACCGGCGTGGACGAGGCGTACGGCGCGGGCGAGTTCGGCCGAGGGCAGGTTCTTGAGCAGGTACCCGACCGCTCCGGCCCGCAGCGCCCGGGCGACGTAGTCCTGGTCGTCGAAGGTGGTCAGCATGACGATCCGGCAGGACGGCACCCGGGCCGCGAGCACCGCCGTGGCCTCGATGCCGTCCATGCCGGGCATCCGGACGTCCACCAGGGCCACGTCCGGCCGGTGGGTGACGGCGGCCTCGACCGCCTGGCGGCCGTCCGCCGCGGTGCCCACGACGGCGACGCCGGGTTGGATGCCCAGGAGGGAGGCGATGCCCTCCCGGACGAGTTCCTGGTCGTCGACGATCAGGACGCGGACGGGGGCCGCCGCGCCGGTACCGACCGCCGGGGCGGAGTACGGGGGAGCGGCGGAGGTGTTCGCCGGGGTGTTCACAAGGCGCTCCCGGCGAGCAGCGGGGCGCGCGGGACCGTCACGGTGACGACGGCTCCGGCCGAGGGCCGGGAAGCCGGGCGGTCCTCGATGTCGAGCCGCCCGCCCAGGAGTTCGACCCGCTCGCGCATGCCGCGGATCCCGAACCCGGTACCGCTCGGCCGGCTCGCCGCGGAGTCGGAGAATCCCTGCCCGTCGTCCACGACGACCAGCCGGGCCGCGGCTTCGCCGTAGGCGGCCGTGACCTCGATGCGGGTGGCCCGCCCGTGGCGGTGGGCGTTGGTGAGGGCCTCCTGGGCGGCCCGGTAGAGGGCGGTCAGCGACGCGGCGTCGTAGCCGCTCTCATCCCCGGTGACGTCGAGCGTCACCGTCAGCCGGTCGTCCCCGAGGTGGCGGACCAGGTCGGCGAGCGCGCGGGTGAGCGAGAAGGGACGGGCGTCGCGCAGGGCGCTCACCGACTCGCGGACCTCCGTGAGCGCGCGTCCGGCGGACCAGCGGGCATCGGACACCGCCTTGGCGGCGGCCGCCGGGTCGAGTGCGCGGAACGCCTCAGCCTTCTCCAACTGGATGGCGACGGCGGTGAGATGGTGGCCGAGGCTGTCGTGGATCTCCCGGGCGACCCGGTTGCGCTCGCCCGCCGTGGACAGCTCGGCGACCCGCACCGCGTAGTCGGACAGCCGCTCGTGGGACTGCTCCAGCTCGGCGAGGGCGCCCTCCAGCCGGGCCCGGCCGGCCTGTTCTCGGACGGCGACGGCCGCCATCGACAACGCCAGGGCCAGCGCCAGGGCGAACATCAGCAGGTCGGACACGTACGCGTCGCGCACCCACCACCGCGGCACCCAGACCGTGTAGCCGGTGACCAGCAGCGCGACGCACCCCGCTCCCGAGAGCAGGCCCGCCCGCCGCCCGAAGACCAGGTGGGCCGTGAAGGGCACCAGGACGAACAGGGCCCGCGACACGCCCGAGCCGTCCAGCAGGGCCACCACCGAGAACAGGACGACCCGCGCGGCCAGCAGGACCGCCGCCGCGGCGGCCGGGGTGCCGCGGGGGAAGCGGCGGCGCTCGGCCGGTCCGAGCAGGAGGAGCAGCACCAGCCCCGCCGCGAAGCCCGCGGTGTACGCACCGTGCGCGGGGCGGTCCGACACGGCCGCGTGGTAGCTGCCGCCGACCAGGACGGCCGTGTACAGCACGGGCGGTATCCACGGCACGGCGATGGGGGGCGAGGTCATCCGGAGTCCTCTCGGCGGGGCTGCGCTCCGGTCGCCGTGAGCGGGCCGCAGTACCCGGTTCTCCGCAGCACCCGGCTGTTCACCAGGAACGATACGTCAGCGCCGGCCTCCGTCGAGGGGCTCGCGCCAGGTGTGGCCACAGGTCATGTGCCGAACGGCAGGGGGTGTCCACCGCGGGGCGTGCCGGTCGGCCCGGGGGCGCCGGAGGGGTGCCGCGGAACTGGCCGTTCGGCACTGCCCGGCGCCCGGGAGCCCGGCCTACGGTCGCCCTGTCCCGATCACCGCACGGCTCGTTCCCGGACACCACCCTCACCCGGGCATTCGGGTCGTCCCCGTCATCCCAAGGAGCGTCATCCCCATGTCCCCACGCCGCCGGTCACTGGCAGCCCTCGTACCGGCCCTGTTGACGCTCGCCCTCCTCCCCGCCGCCGGCGCGAGCGCCGCCAACTCCCCCTGTGAGGGGCAGCGGCTGCGCGTCCCTGGCGCGGAGCGCCTGGTCACCCACTGCCTGGACGACCTCACCACGGCCGCGCTCCTGCCCCAAGGCCTCACCAACGCAACGGACTTCGGGGGCCTCCAGGCGAAGGGCACCGTCAACCCCTCGCACATCCCGGGCATCCAGCTCGACGGCTACTTCCCGGACACCTCCACCACCAACACCCTCCACGGCTGGAACCACGACAGCCAGTTCGTGATCCGCTTGCCCGAGCACTGGAACGGCGGCCTGGTGGTCGCCGGCCCGCCCGGCACCCGGCGGCAGTACGCCAACGACCAGATCATCAGCGACCAGGTGCTCGCGAAGGGCTTCGCGTACGCCGCCACCGACAAGGGCAACACCGGCCCCGAGCTGTACAAGGACGGCGACAAGCCGGGCGACGCGATCATGGAATGGCACCTGCGGGTCGCCCAACTGACCGTCGCGGCCAAGCTGGTGGCGGCGAAGCACTACGGCCGGGCGCCGACCCGGACCTACGCCGCCGGGCTCTCCGCGGCGGGATACCTCGTGCGCTGGCAGCTGGAGCACTTCCCGCAGCTGTACACGGGCGGCATCGACTGGAACGGCCTCCTGCTCACCCGGGACGCGCCCAACCTGCTGACCAACCTGCCCCCCGCCCTGCGCGCCTACCCCCGCTTCGACAAGAAGGAGCCCGGCGCGGCGGAGGCGATGTACGCCGAGGGGTACCCGAAGGGCTCCGAGGACCTCTGGCAGGCCCACTACAAGGGGCTGTGGGACTCCCTGCAGCGCACCATCCGCGAGGAGCTCGACCCCGAGTACGACGGTGCCACCCAGGGCGGCACCCCGTTCTGCCCCGAGGGGACGGGCGCCGGCTGCGACACCGACTACGACTACGCCGCCCGGCCCGCGGCCGTCCACGACGCGGTCGAGCGGGTCTCCCTGACCGGCCGCATCTCCCGGCCGCTGATCACCCTCCAGGGCACCTACGACGTCCTGCTGCCGATCAGCCGGACCGGGGACGTCTACGACAAGCTGGTCACCGGCTCCGGCCGCGGCGACCTGCACCGGTACTACCGGATCGAGAACGGCACCCACACCGACGGCTTCCACGACCTCGCGCCGAAGGTGGTCCGGCCGATGCAGTCCTGCTTCAACGAGGCCTTCGACGACCTGGTGAGCTGGACCCGCGCGGGCGTCGCCCCGCCGCCCAGCCACACCGTGCCCCTGCCCGCGGACAGGACGGGCACCGGCGCCATCCCCCTCGGGTGCACCCTCTGACCCGGTTCCCCTGAAGCACGGACCGCACCCCGCCCCGGCCGTTACCGTGAGTGGTCCATCGGCTTCGGGGAGGGGTGTCGGGGTGGCAGAGCGTCGGCTGGGTGTGGTGCTGGTGCACGGGTTCCAGTCGGGTCCGCGGGTCTGGGATCCGCTGCGCGCGCTGATCGCCGCCGACGAGGACCTCGGGTTCGCGCGGACGCTGCCCTTCGCGTACGCGACGGGGCTCAAGCGGCTGCACCCGCTGCGGGTGTTCCCCGGCATCGACACCGCCGCGGACAGCCTCAAGGAGTACCTGGCCACCGAGGCGGGCGGGTTCGAGGAGCTGATGCTCGTCACCCACAGCCAGGGCGGCCTGGTCGCACAGCGGCTCCTGGCCCGGATGCTCGGCGACGGGCGCGGGCGGGAGCTGGCCCGGGTCCGGTCCGTCGTCATGCTGGCCTGTCCCAACAACGGCTCCGAGCTGTTCCTGTCCCTGCGCCGTGGGCTGTTCGGGTCCCGCCACCCCCAGGAGAGCCAGCTCAGACCGCTGAACGAGCAGGTCACCCAGACCCTGCGGACCGTCCTGCGGGACGTCGTCGGCGCGGCGGCGGTCACGGAGCGGACCTGTCCGATCCCGTTCGCGGTCTACGCGGGGGAGAGCGACGGCGTCGTGTCGCCCGCCTCCGCGCAGACCGTCTTCCCCGACGCCGCGGCCCTGCCCGGCGACCACTCCGGCATCCTCGAGGCCACCTCGGCCGACCACCGTACGTTCACCACCCTGCGCCGCCTCATCCTCGGCACGCGCGGCGGCCCGGGCCCCGGTTCCGGCGCGCCGCCCGCGCCACCGCCCCACCCGCCGCCCGTGGTCCCGGCCGTGGCGGAGACCCTCGCCAAGCTGCCCGCGCGGTCCAGGACCTTCACCGGCCGCGAGGAGGACGTCCAGGCCCTGCTCGCGCTGCTCGCCCCCGGCACCGGCACGACCGGAGCGGCCCCGGCGCGGGCGGTGGTCGGCATGGCCGGGGTCGGCAAGACCGAACTCGTCCTGCAGAGCGCCGAACGCGCCCTGCGCGAGCCGGGCTGGTTCCCCGGCGGATTCCTCTTCGCCGACCTCAACGGCTACGACCCCGACCCCGGCCGCCGGGCCGGCGCCTCGGACGTCCTCGACGACTTCCTGCGCACCCTCGGCATCCCCGCCGGTGACATCCCGCCCGGTACGGACGCCCGCGCCGCACTGCTGCGCGCCACCCTGGCCGCGCGGGCGGGCCACGGCCTGCGCACCCTCGTGATCCTCGACAACGCGGGCGGTGAGGCACAGGTACGGCCCCTGCTCCCCGGCGACCCCGACACTCCCGTCCTGGTCACCTCCCGCGCCACCCTCGCCGTGGGGTCCCGCCCGCACGACCTCAAGGTCCTGGACGCGCGGGCCTCGGTCCGCTTCCTCGACGAGGCCCTGCGGTACGCCGACCCCGAGGACACCCGGATCGAGGAGGCCCCCGAAGCCGCCCGGGGCATCGCG
This sequence comes from Streptomyces sp. NPDC002138, assembly GCF_040296485.1. NCBI lineage: Bacteria > Bacillati > Actinomycetota > Actinomycetes > Kitasatosporales > Streptomycetaceae > Streptomyces > Streptomyces sp. NPDC002138. The sequence goes on from NZ_JBEOXE010000003.1 coordinate 64,580, forward strand.
GAGCTGTGCGCGGGCCTGCCCCTCGCCCTGCACATCGTCGCCGCGCTGCTCGTGGACTTCCCCACCCGCCCGCCGGCCGACCTGAGCCGTGCCCTCCAGGCCGAACACACCCGCCTGGACCGCCTCACGCGCGACGACCGGGCCGTGCGCGCCGCCTTCGACCTGTCCTACCGGCACCTCACCGCGCACCAGGCACGGCTCTTCCGGCTGCTGCCCGTCAACCCCGGACCCGACCTCTCCACCGAGGCGGCCGCCCGCCTCGCCGCGCTGGACGAGGAGCAGGCGGCGCAGCTCCTCCAGGACCTGGGCCGCGCCCACCTGATCGAACCCGCGCGGGCGTGGGGCCGCTGGCGCATGCACGACCTGCTGCGCCTCTACGCGGATGAGACGGGCGAGCGCAGCGCCGAGGAGGACGAGCGGGACGCCGTACGCCGACGGCTCTTCGAGCACTACTGGATCGCCGCGCTGAGCGCGGTCACCCTGCTGCGCCCCGATCCGGACGGCCCGCTCACCCAGCGGTTCGACACGCCGCAGGAAGCGCAGGCCTGGCTCGAGGACGAACGGCACAACGTCACCCTGGCGGCCACCTCCGCCGGTTCCTTCGGCCCGGCCGACCTCACCCTCATGCTCGGGCTGAACCTGGGGGAGTGGTTCGAGAGGCACCGCCACTTCGACGACTGGTCCGCCGTGGCCGACAGCGCGGTCCGCACGGCCCGGAGCACGCGGGACCGGCGTTCCGAGGCGCGCGCCCTGGACCAGCTGGGCAACTGCCTGCGGCTGACCCGCCGGTTCCCGGAGGCGATCACCCACCACCGGGAGGCCGTCGCGATCTTCCGGTCCCTGGGAGACACGGGTGGGGAGGGCAGCGCCCTGTCGAACCTCGGGGTCGCCCTGCGGCACACCCGTCGTTTCGACGAGGCCATCAGCGTCTTCTCGCGCGCCGTGAGCCTGTGCCGGGACCGCGGCGACTCCCGCTTCCTCGGCATGGCCCTGGGCAATCTGGGCATCGCCCTGCGCCAGGTCGGCCGGTACGAGGACGCGGTCGAGGCGCTGCGGGAGACCGTGGCGCTCTGCCGGGCACTGGGCGACCGGCGGGGTGAGGCCAGCGGGCTCTGCAACCTGTCCAACTCCCTCGTCAGAACCGGTGGTCACGAGGAAGCCGCCCGCTGCGCCCGGCGAGCGGTCACGATCTCGGAGGAGTCGGGCGACCGGCACGGCAGGGCCGGGGCGCTGAGCGTGATGGGCACCGCACTGATCGCGGCCGGGCGCTTCGGCGAGGCCGTCCCGACGCTGGAGGAGGCCGCCGAGGCCTTCGGCGCCCTGGGCGACGCCCATGCCAGGGCGCTCGCGCTGGCCAACCTGGGGATCGCGCTGTCCGGGACGGGCGCGCGGGAGAGAGCCGTCGCGACGCTCACGGAGGCCGCGGGCGTCCTGGGCGAGCTGGACGACCCCGTGCGCGAAGCCGCGGCGCTGCGCACCCTGGAAGAGCTCGCACGCGACCTCCCTGCGAAGGGCCCCGGCCCGAGCCGGTGAGTCCCGCGGCCACCGGACGCGCCGACGCGCACGCCGCCCGCGGGATCCACGGGCGGCGTGCGCGCTGAGGGGTCAGCCCAGGGTCACTTGGTGCGGTTCGGTGAGAATCCGTACGAGAGGTCGCCCGCGAAGGGAACGCCCTTGCCCCGGCGCAGGGCGGGGCCGGGAGTCTGGAGTACCCATCCCGTCATCGTGTCCGGGGTGAAGTTCGCCCCGTTGACCCTGATGTGCAGCTGGTAGACCCGACCGGTGGTGGTCAGGACCTTGACGTAGGCGTCATTTCCCTGGGACTCGATCGAGATCCCGCACGCCGTACCGGCGTCACCACCGTTGGGGTAGCCGTTGATGGTCGAGAGGTTCTGCCAGACGACCGGGGCGCCGTTGCTCGGTGCGCGGCCGGCGGAGGCGATGCCGTTGCGCAGGGCGGCGCTGAACGACTCGCTGTTGGAGGGGGAGTAGCTGTCGATGTCGATGCAGGGGCCGGTCGCGCCGGTGGCTCCCGTGGCGCCGGTCGCGCCGGTCGCGCCGGTGGCTCCCGTGGCGCCGGTCGCGCCGGTCGCGCCGGTGGCTCCCGTGGCGCCGGTCGCTCCCGTTGCTCCGGTGGGGCCCGTGCCACCCGTTGCGCCGGTCGATCCTGTGGCGCCCGTCGCTCCGGTACCGCCCGTGGCACCCGTCGCTCCGGTCGGACCCGTCGGACCCGTGGGACCCGTCGGACCTGTGGCTCCGTTGTGACCCGTTGCGCCTGTGGCGCCCGTGGCTCCGGTCGCGCCTGTGGCACCCGTGGCTCCGGTGGCTCCGGTACTACCCGTCGCACCCGTGGCTCCGGTGTGACCCGTGGCCCCCGTCGCTCCGGTGGCTCCGGTGGCTCCGGTGTGACCCGTGGCCCCCGTGGCTCCGGTCGGGCCCTTCGGACCCCTCGGTCCGGGCGGCCCGGGGGGGCCTTCGGGGCCTCGGCACGGTTCGGGGTGCGCGGCGACCAGGGCGTCCTGCGCCCACGGCGGCCGGTCGTCGCAGCCGTCCCCGCGGCCGTCTCCGTGGCCGTCATCGCCACGGCCGTCCTCGTGGCCGTCGTCGCCACCGCCACCGCCCGGCGGATTCACGGCCACGGTCCCGGCCGTGTTCGTCTGGAGCCCCGGCACCGCCGCGACGGCCGGCGAGGCGATCCCCGCCAGTACCAGCGCGAGCGAGGCGAGGGTTCCACCGGCCAGCCAGGCGGATCGCCTGGGCAGCGGGCCCAGCGTGGTTGTGGGTCTGTCCTCAGGACGCATGCACCGCTCCTCGGAAAGCATGATGTGATCATCACCGGAACCTCCGGTGCCGCCGTCATCGTGAAGTTCCGACACCGCAGGCCGTCCGCGCCGCGCCCGACGGTCGGTGATTCGGCCCAACGCGTGGGCCCACTCGGGTGCGCCCCGGACCGCCACCCGGGTCGCACGGCGCGCTGCTCCCGGTACGGGCCGCCGGGTCCGTAGGGTCCCGCCGTGAAGCCGACCATCTGCCTTTGCATGATCGTGAAGAACGAGTCCGCAGTCATCGAGCGGTGCCTGGCCGCCGTACGGGACCACATCGACACCTGGGTCATCTCCGACACCGGCTCCGACGACGGCACCCAGGAGCTGATCCGCACCGCCCTGGACGGCATCCCGGGCGTCCTCCACCAGGAGCCCTGGGTCGACTTCGGGCACAACCGGAGCCTGAACATCGCCCACGCCCGAGACACGGCCGACTACCTGCTCCTGCTCGACGCCGACCTGGTGCTGCGCGTGGACGCGCCGATGCCCCCGCTCGTGGCCGACTCGTACATGCTCCGGCACGAGGGCGATCTCGAATACCGCGTGAAACGCCTGGTGAGCGGCAGGCTGCCGTGGCGGTACGAGGGGGCCACCCACGAATACATCACCTGCGACCTCATCGAGTCCGTGGCCCACATGGACGCCCTCGTGATCGAGGACCACGGGGACGGCGGCTCCAAGCACGACAAGTTCGAGCGCGACGTCCGGCTGCTCAGCGCCGCGATGGAACGGGACCCGTCCAACGGCCGGACCGTCTTCTACCTCGCCCAGACCCTGCGCGACATGGGCGAGCGGGCCGAGGCCATCCGCCTGTACGAGCAGCGCGCGACGATGGGCGGCTGGCCGGAGGAGGTCTACCAGTCCCTCCTCCAGATCGGCGTGCTGCACGGCGACAGCGGGGACCCGGCGCAGTGGCCCGCCGCGATGGACGCGTTCACCCGCGCCTGGGAATCGCGGCCCCAACGCCTGGAGGCCTGCTACGAGTTGGCCTCGCGGCTGCGGCTGCTCGGCCGCCACCACTCGGCGCACACCGTCCTGCGGGCCTGCCTGGACCGGCCCGCCCCGGACGACGTCCTGTTCACCCAGCCCTGGGTCTACCGCTGGGGGCTGCTGTTCGAGTACTCCATCACCGCGTACTGGGTCGGCGACGTGACCGAGTCGGTGAAGGCGTGCGACCGGCTCCTCGCCCTGCCCGACCTGCCCGCCGTCTACCGGCGCCAGACCCTGCTCAACCGCGGTTTCGCCCTGCAGAGCCTCTCCGTACCGGCGCAATGAGGCGCGGCGGCACGAAGCGGCCTCAAGCCGTCGCGGGCCGCCCCAGCGGCAGCAGGTACTGGAGGGGCTGGCCGAGGTCGTCCAGGCCGAAGAGCTCCTGGGCCAGATCGTCGTGGAAACCGCCGAGCGGGGTGCCGCCCAGGCCCAGGGCCGACGCCGTGAGGAGCAGCGTCTGGGTCAGGTGGCCGGTCTCCAGCAGGGCCAGGCGCAGCGCGCGCAGCCCGTACCGGCGCCGCAGCAGACCGAGGTCCGCGTACACGCCCAGGACCACCGGCGCCGCGTCGATGCCGATCCGGTCCGGGTCCGTCGCCGGCCGGGACAGGTACGTCGACAGCGCCTTGATCTCCGGGACCGGCGGCACCGGCCCGACCCACCGCAGCGTCCGCGACTCGGGCACGCAGTCGTACGTACCCGGCGGCACACCGGCCGTGTCGAGCACCAGCAAGCGCACCCGGGCCGTGTACAGGGCGCCCGCGCTCGGGTAGGGGCGGTGGGCGAGGGTACGGGTCGAACCGTCCGCGAGGTGCTGGGCGGAGCGGCTGCTCTCGGCCAGGGAGTGCCACAGCAAGGCGCCGAGCCCGGCCGCGTCGAGCGGCCCCCCGAGCGCGCCGCGCGCCGAGGCCCGGCCCGCGAGGACGGCGCTCAGCGGTACGTCCGGCAACGGGCCCGTGGGCAACGGGACATCGGGCCGGCCGGGCCGCGCCGTGTGCCGTGACGCGCGCGGCAGGGGCGCGGTCGGCCGCAGGGCCGTGTCCTCGGCGCGGCCGACCAGGAACTTGCTGCGCTCCAGGTACTGGACGTCGGGCGCGGTGTGCGAGGACGGGAAGTACGAGGGCGCGGACCCCGCCCCGTCCGTCTCCGTCGTCTCCGCCGTCTCCGGGATCTCCAGCAGGGTCCGCGCGGCCAGGCGGCACACCGCCCGCTCCTCGTCGGGGATCACCCCGAGCCGGTTGAACAGCATGTGCAGCTGCGAGGCCCAGACCCAGGCGTACGGGGATTCGCGCGGACCCGCCTCGGCGCCGAGGGAGCGCAGCGAGGCGTCGGCCTCGCGGACCCGGTCCGCCCAGCGGTTCAGCCAGGGCGCCGCGGAGCCGTCGGTGAGCCGCTGCCGCAGGTCGGCGGCGCGCCGGACCAGCGCCGAACGCTGGGCGGCGTACACCGAGTTGACCCGGGCGTGGACCGACGCGCCCGGCAGCAGCGGCACTTCGGTGACCCAGCGCCAGCCCGCCGCGTGACCGCGCAGCCAGCGCGCGGCGGCGAGCCGGTCCATGCCGAGGGCGTACGCCGTCGTGTGCGCGAGGTCGGCGGCGACCGCCAGCCGTGCGGAGCCGCCGCCGTCCCCGCCGGTCCGTGCTGCCAGCGCCTCCAGGGCGTCGAGCACCACCCGGCCGGAGGCGGCGAAGACCTCCTCGGCGATCGGCAACGCGCTTACCCCGCCGTAGCGTTCGGTCTCCGGTGTGTACGGAACGGTACGGACCTCCGCGTGGGCGGACGGCCAGGGACCCGCCACCGCCGGTGCCCCCTTCGCCGCGCGGGCGAGCCGGTCCGGCAGCGCCGCCGCGCCCGCCGGGGACAGGTCGCGCACCCGGATCCGCAGATGGGGGCCGTCCTCCCCGTACCGGATGAAGAACCACGCGGTCGCTTCCCCGGCCGCCACCAGTCCGTCGAGGTACGGGGCCGCTTCCCGCAGCAGGAACGCGTCGGTGTCCGCGGCCGTGGAGTGCAGGAACAGGTGGTAGCCGTGCCAGGTGCCGCGGTGGGTGGTGGGGGCTGTGTGGGTGGTCTCGGCTGCTGTGTCGGGAGCGGTGCCGGTCGTCGTCATCTGCGGTCCTTGTCGTGGTCCGTGCCCCGGTGGGGGTCAGGGGAAGGGGTGCGGGTGGACCGCGAGGTCCTCGTGGTGCAGCGGCCGGTCAGAGCGCCCGAGCCGGTACGGCACCTCCAGCAGCCGGGGGAGCCCCCGGACGCGGTGGTTGACGTGCCCGAACGTCATCGGCAGGGAGCCCGGGACGATCGCCTTCACGCAGTGCAGCCCGAGCCGGTCGCGCAGCCCCGGTTCGCTCTGGTCGACGGCGATCACCTCCAGCCCGGCCCGGGCCAGCCGCTCCACGTTCGCGTCGAGCAGGGAGCCCAGGTCGCCCACCGGCGCGGGCGCCCCCGGCCAGGCGTCCTCGACCGTGGCGCACGGGGTGTCGGCGTAGAGGAACGCCAGGCGCGCGGCGGCCTCGGGAAGGGAGTTCAGCCCGACGTGGTCGTCCAGGGTCATGACCAGATCGGGCCGCTCCAGCATCGGCCGCAGCCGCCGGGGATCGCGCGGGCCGCCCTCGGCGAGCGAGCGGGAGCCCGACTCCACGACGTTGGTGACGACTTCGGCCACAGCGGAGCGGATCGCCGCGCGCGGGTCGTGGTGGGCGCCGGCCGCGAGGAACATCCGGGGCGCGTCCGGGTGGGAGCCCTCGTACCGGCAGACGGCCACGACGGCCGGGATGCCGAAGTCGTTCGTCGCGTCGAGCAGGACGAGCCGGTAACCGGCCAGGGCCGCGCGGTCGGTCAGCAGCGCCGTGACCAGGTCCCCGGCGGGCGCCGCGATACGGCGCAGCGGCGTCGCCGCGTACCAGGCCATCAGGAAGGCGTCGCGCTCGGCTACCTCGAACAGGCCGTAGAGCAGGGCCTCTTCGGGGCTGTTGCCGAGGCCGCAGCCGTTGGACGACTCATACACCACGCGCGGCCCGGCGCTCCCCGGGACCTCCCAGTACGCGACGTGCTCCGGGACGGCCGTCGCGCGCCGCCGGGTGAGGGACCAGCCGTGTACCCACGCCATCTCCAGGTCGGGGGTGTAGGGGACGGTCGGGGACGCGGGGTGTCCGTGGTAGCGCGGATCGGGCAGGCCGAGCCGCTCCGGGTCCACGGCCCGGTCCGGCCCGAGATCCGCGAAGGAGGCGCGCAGCGCGGTCCGTTTGCCCGTGGGGAGCATCCCCGCGTACCGCTCGACGCTCTCGAACAGCGCGATCCGCTCGCTGTCCGCGAAGTCGAGGGACCGGCCGTATCCGCCGTCGTCGACGGACCGCCCGTCGCTCACGAAGGCAGCGGTGAGGCAGAACGCCGAGTCCTCGGAGCGCAGCAGCCGCCGCACGGGACCGAACCGCTCGTCGTGCAGGGCCGCGCGCAACCGGCCTCGCGTGGTGCGGGGGTTGGGGGCGCGCAGGACGTACGGATCGGGGAGCGGGCGGGGCGCCGACGGCAGCGGGGCGACGCCGGACGCGGAATCCGGCGGCAGCGGACGGCACACCGGGCAGCCGCCGACCGGGCGGACGCGATGCGTGGACCAGGTGCCCCGGCCCTGGTGGAGGAGGTGTACGACGGCAGACTCCGGATCCTGGTCCTGGTCCTGGCCCTGGTCGGAACGGTGGTCCTGGACCTCTTCCAGCAGGCCGAGCGCGAGGGCGCCGAGCGCCTCCGACAGGGCCGGGGAGGGTACGCCGCCCAGCTCCAGCTCCGGGCTGCGCCACGGCACCCGGCCGCCCGTGGTGGCGAGCCGCTGGCATTCGGCGCAGCTCAGGCAGGCCGCCGCGCCCGGGCGGAGCACCGGCCCGACCACCGCCAGGGCGCCGTCGAGGCGCACCGGAACCAGGGCCACGGGGTGCGCGAGCGCATGACGGCTCAGCTCCTCCGCGAGGCCGAGCGTCCACCGCGTGAGCAGCACCACGGCCGGGCCGGACGTGACGGCCAGCGCGGCCCCGGCGTCGAGGACGGGGACCGGGAGGTCTCCGGCGGGACTCCCGGACAGGAGGGCCCGGGCCGGCGTCGCCGTGGTCATCGGTCCTCCAGTGGGGTGGGCAGGATGGTGAACCCGAACGCCCGCAGCAGGGCGGCGAGTTCGGGGGAGCGCGGGGGTACGGGCGCCCGCGCGGGCGGGGTGGCCGCCGTCACCCGGCGCAGCGCGTCCTGGAAGGTGTCCTCGCGTCCCGCCAGGTCCGCCAGCCAGCGTCCGGTCCACCCGGTGTCCTCCCAGGCGGCCGTCCGCACTCCGGCGGCGGCCAGCGGGGCGAGCGCGCCGCCCGAGGTGCGGACGGCCGTGCCGGACGGCGCCGAGGCGGCGGCGCGGACGCTCACGACGGCGGCGAGCGCGGCGAAGGCGGCCGCGTCACCGGGGGTCGCCTCCACGGCCTCACCGAGCGGCGGGGGCGGCGGGACCGGGGATGCCGGGGGCTCCCGGTGCGCGGAGGGACGTACGACGGCGCGGTACACCTCCTCGCCCGGAGCCACCCGGAACACCTCCAGCCGCGCGGGCACGCCGAGGCGGCCGGTCAGCGTGGCCCACCAGTGGCGGACCTGGGCGTGTCCGGACCACCGGGCCGCGTCCACGGACGGCGGTCCGGTCACGGGTACGGCCCGGTGGGCCACGGCCGCGCGCAGGGCCCGCCCCCGGGCGTGTCCCGGAGTGGCACCCACGGTGAACTCTTTCTCTCCCAACCGCAGTTCGGCCGCCCGGCAGAAGAGGTCGAGGCGAGCCAGGTCCAGCCGCGGAGCCCCGCCGACCAGCACGGCCCCGGGCGGGTCTCCCCACGCACAGGTGGCCAGCGGTACGGGCAACTGCCGCAGGTCTCCGGGGACGGGTTCGGGCAGCGCGCCGCAGCGCTCGTCCGTGAGGGCCGTCATACGGCGCAGCGCGTCGCCCAGGGTGGTGGCGGGGGCGGGCCCCGCCCGCCGGTCGGGATCCAGGCGGGCCGGTCCCAGCCAGGTGCGGTAGTCGGACCGCGGCGGGCGGGCGGCCGCGAGCAGGACGGCGGGCAGCCCGGGCACCAGCCGGTCGTCCTCCCCTTCGAGGGCCGGGTCCGTCAGCCCGGCGGCGGCGCACAGGAGCCGGTGCGCGGCGGCGCCCGCGAGCAGGGGGAGGAACGAGGAGGGCGCGTCCTCGGCCGCTTCCGCCGGGTGACCGAGGCGTACCGTCAGCGCGGCCGCCTCGGACCGGACCTGCGCGGCGCTGCCCGGGGCGGTGGCGTACCCGCTCCCGCCGCTGTGCCCGACGGCGACGCACCGCTCCGGTCCGGCGCCGCGGGCCCGCAGGACGACCACGTCTGCCGGCAGATCCGGATCCGCGGCGTACCCGACGAGCAGCCCGCCGGTGGCCAGCGCCCGCCCGGCGGCCCTGGCCAGTGGCCCTTCCGGTACGGCGGCCACGACGTCCGCCCGCGTCCCGGCGAGCGCGGCACCCGCGACCCCGGGCCACTCGGCGCTCCCCCCGAGCCAGTCGGCCACGGGACCGGTGCCCACATCCCCGACCGGCCCAGAGCCTGCCCCAGGGCCCGCACCGGCGACCGCCCCGGGGCCCGCACCTGCGACTGGACCGGGGGCCGCCCCGGCGACCGCAGCAGGGCCCGCACCTGCGACCGCCGCAGAGGCCGCACCGGGGCCCGCACCTGCCCCCGGGGAGGGGTCGGCTTCCAGTAGCCCGTGGGCGTCGAGTTGTCCGAGCAGGGTGTCCACGGCGGAGCGCAGGGCCGGAGCCGCCTGCAGGGCGTCCAGGAAGTCCGTCAGGCCACCGTCCCGCAGGGGCTGCGCCAGCAATCGCCAGAGCGCGGGCAGTGCTTCGCTGCCCTCCAGGGTGAGGCTGCCGCGGCGGCCGCGCAGGTGGAGGCCGCTGCGCAGCGGGGTGACGGCGACCCCGGGGCGCAGGCGCCGGGCGGCCGGGGCGGCGCCGGTCATGACCGCGCCTCCACGGCGTCGACGGCCGCGCCGATCTCCGTACGCCAGTCGGTGCCGGTGAGGACCGGCACCGAGCGGACCACCAGGTGCGCCGCCAGGTACCGCTCCAGCGGACGGACGTCGCAGAGGGCGAGTTGGCGGTACAGGGCGTTGGTGCAGGCGCGGTACACCAGGTAGTCCGGGCGGCTCCACATCGTCCCCTCCGGGTCGGAGCGCCGCAGCAGGTGGTGGAAGTCGCTGAAACCGGTCCGCTCCTCGTGGTTCCAGCGCCGCGCCGCCGCGGCGTCCCCGGTGGCCGCGGCCCGCGCCCGGTAGGCGTCCGCGTCGCCGTGCAGGTCGGCGCCCGCGTCGTAGCGGCCCCGCGCCAGCTCCCACGCACCGGCCGAATAGGCGGTCCAGGCCCGCTCCCAACCCCGCGCCCCGCCGCCGCAGACGCGTCCGACGAGCCGCGTGACCGCGTCGCCCGCGTGCTCCCAGTGCCGGTCGAACCGCTCCCGCAGCCGCCCGTCCGGGTCGTCGTGGAAGAGGAAGTCCTCGAGGTGGGAGACGTACGAGTAGTGCCCGCCGGGCAGGCCGCCGGGGTGGGCGCCGGCGTGCGCGGCCAGCGCGGTCACCGCGAGCTGGAGCCGGGCCCGGGCGCCGTCGTCGTGCTCGGCCAGGAAGCCGGTGCCCGCGCGCAGCGCGTCCAGCCCGGCGCGCAGCAGGGTGTCGCGCAGGTCGGCGCCGTCGTCGCCGAGGAGACCCCGCAGGGAGGTGCGGTCGACACCCACGACGCGGACGGTGTTGTCCGCCACGATCGGCCCGTAGGGCGGGGCGATCAGCTCGGCGCGCCCGGCCTCGGCCGCCCGCTCCAGCAACTGGGCGTCGGTGAGGTCGCGTTGCGAGGGGTGGACCCGCAGCCAGTCCCGGATCGTGGTCGCGGCGGCCGCGGCGGCCGCTTCGACCCGCTCGACCGGTCCCTCCAGGCGCAGCCTCAGGTGGGGCCCGTACAGCCAGTGCCGCTCGACGTGGGCCGCCAGTCCCGCCGCGGCGGCGGCCGCGGCGAGCGGGAGCAATACCGCCCGCAGCAACGGCGCCTTGACCGGGTGGTGATAGTAAGCGACCACATCGCGCGCCGTGTTGCCGGGGCGGGCGCCGCCGGGGGAGGCGCCCTCGGAGGGGTCCTCGGAGGGGTCCTCGGAGGTGTCTTCGGGGCTGCCTGAGGAGGGTCGCACCGCGCGCACGCTCGCTTCCGCTGTCGTCGGGGGTCGGTTCATCGGGGGCGTCCGGACCGGTAGACCTCCAGTACGAGTTCCACCGCGCGGGCCGGTTCGTCCCGGCCGCCGGGCGCGGGGAGGGCTTCCTCCAGGACCGCGCCGGTGTCGGTGTGCCGGGACAGCCACTTGGCCAGGCAGCGCAGGTGCAGCGCGTTGCCGAGGTCCACGAGGTGCGGCTTGGGGCGGCTCAGCCGGTGCAGGAACGCGTCCTTGGCCCCCGCGCCGCCGGACACCACGGCGGCCGGGTGCAGGAAGACCTGCTCGGGCAGGTCCAGCAGGGCGCGCCAGCGGGCCGTGGCCCCGGCCGGTACCGTCTCGGAGCCGAGGTCGGCACGCAGGGCCCGCACCACGTCGGGCGGCAGCAGCCAGCGGCGGCGGCGGAGCACCACGTGCCGGTGGCGCAGCCGGGCGGTGCGCGTCACCAGGCCGCCCGGCACGGCGAGGGCGTGCCGGGGCGCCAGGGCCCCGAAGTCGACGGCGCCGTGGGGATGGTCGGCCAGGTGGGCCGCGATGCGGCGCGGCAGCAGGACGGGCGCGAGGAAACCCGGGTACAGGACGTCCAGCTGCTCCCCGGTGCCGCGCAGCCGGAACCGCACCTGGTCGCCCGCCTCGTCGTGGACGAGGTCCAGGTCGCCCTCGCCGATCGACGCCCAGCGGCGGTCCGGGCCGATCTCGTCCGGGACGAGCAGGGGGTGGAGGTTGGCGTTGAACCCGCCGACGGGCCGGATCTGCGCGGCGCGTGCGCCGGGCCCCAGCCCGCGCAGGATCTGCCGGGACACCTCGGCCCGGGCGCGCGGATCGAGGGCGTCGAGGAAGCGGCTGGTGAACCGGCCCCAGCCGCCGTACACGTGGTTCACGCACAGCGGGCCGGGGCCTTCGCCGGGCGCGGCCTCCGGTGCCGGACCTGGCGCGCGCTGGAGGAAGTACGCGTAACTGAGCGGGCGTTCGGCCGTCCAGCCGGGCAGTCGCTCGCCGAGTCCCTTGACGAAGTCCTGCGGCAGGACGACCTCGTGGGGGTCCTCGAGGCCATCCGTCAGGGCGTCGCGGACCGCCCGCACCGCCTCCGCGCGCAGGGCGGCGAGCTCGTCGGCTCCGGTGGGGAAGGCGCCGCGGTCCTCGGGGGTGAGCGCCGCCAGCCGCCCGGCGTCCTCCCAGGCCCCGGCGACCTCAGTGCCGAACTCCCACGGGTGACGGCAGACGCCGCCCGGGCCGTAGCGCTCGACGAAGCGGTCGCGCACGAGGCGGCGGACGAGGTGGCCGAGGTCGAACAGCTCGGCCAGTGCGGTGACTTCGCCGAGCGCCTCGTGGTCGGCGCCGCCGAGGAACCCGCCGACGGCCAGGGGGAGGGGGGCGATCACGTCCTCGGAGAGCACGTTGAGCGGGGCGGACGCGGCCGGTACGGGCCCCCCGGCGTCGGCCAGGGCGGCCGCCCAGTCCCGGGACAGGCTGGCGAGCAGGGTGGGGCGCCCGGCGGCGGGCGTCTTCCCGAAGTCCACCGTCATCCGGCCGAGTTCACCGAGCCGGTCGGCGAGCGCCGCTTCCGCCCCGCCGCCGTCGGGTCCCGCCGGGCCGAGCGTGCGCAGCCAGGCCGCGAGGCGCTCCAGCGGGTCGGTGTCCTGGGGCGGGACCGGGTCGCCCGGCACCAGCAGGCCCAGCTGGACGAGCCGGTCGAGGAAGGCCGCGGCCGCGGCGGGTGCGCCGTCGCCCGCTCTCTTCAGCGCCGTGGTCAGCAGTGCGGTCAACTCGGCGAGTGCGGCGGGGTCTCGCGCTCCCTCGGTGATCAGGCGCAGTGGACCGCCGCGCGGCACGTCCACCTCGTCCTCCTCGGCCACCAGGTAGCGGCCACCGGCGAACGCGGTCCGGTCGCGGGAGTACGCGGCCCGGATGTCGGTGATCCGGGCGGTGCTGGTGATGCGGTGGGGGAGCGCGGCCCGGCGGTGCGGAGCGGCCAGGAGCGCGAGGGTGAGGGCGCTCGTCAGGGTGCGGTTGACCTTGACGACCGCGCGCAGGGGGCCGTCGAGCAGTGGCGCGGTGCCCCAGTCCCGGAGGGGCCCGGCGGCCTCGGGCAGCGCACCCCAGCCGACCGCGGTGAACCAGGACAGCGGGCTGGTCTTGGTGCTGGCCCGCAACGCGTAGCGCAGGACGGCGGGTTCCTCCTTGCGCGCCCTGCGGTCCGCCCCGCCGGTGCCCGCCCGCTCGACCGCCCGGAGCAGATCGGCGCTGGTGAGGGCGACCGCCTTGCCGAGGGCCGGTGCGCGGCACAGCGTGGCGAGGGACGCGCGCTCGGCGGCCAGGGCCCGCTCGGCCGCGGCGGCCACGTCCGTGAGCACCTCGGCGCGTTCGGCCCGTAGCGCGAGCCAGGTGGTGAGCAGGGGCAGCCGGTCCGGCAGGTCGCCGAGGCGCTCCAGCAGGGTGGGCCGGGGTTCGCGGCCGTTGTGCAGGGCGCGGCGCAGCGGAAGGGCGACATCGCGGTGGAACGCGGGCGGATGGCCGTCCCGGCTCGCGTACAGGGCGTCGCCGAGGGGCTCGGTGATGCGCAGCAGCCGTGCGTCGATGCGGTGCAGGCGGGCGAGCAGGGTGCGTACGTGTGCGGAGGGCGGCAGTTGGGCGGGATGGGCGAGCACGGTGGCGCGGACCAGCACCGAGGGCGCGGAGTCCACGTGGTAGCCACCCGTGCGGGGCGCCCCGCCGGACGTGATGTCCCCGGCCGCGTCGCCGCCCGTACCGCGGGGCCGCCCACCGGGCTGCGAGGGCCACGAGCCCTGCTGCGGCTGCGACCGCCCCTGTGACTGCTCCATGGCGCTCCCTCCCCGTCCTGCCGGTCGTCCTGCGCGGCTCCTCCCGCCGTACACGGGGCAACGGCGGGAGGAGGCGCGGCTCAGCTGTGCGGTGCGGTGCGGGTGCTCCCGCCCCGACTAGACCGTCGGGGTCTCGATCTGCGGATGCGCGCAGGAGGAGGAGCCCTGGCAGGAGGAGGAGCCCCATGAGGCTCCGCCCTCGGGCAGTGCGACCGTGTCCCGCATCGAGGTCACGGTGAGGTCGCCGAGGTCCAGTGCCAGGTCCTGGAGTTCGAACTCGGGGGTGTTCGTGGTGTCGGACATACGCGTCTCCCTGTGTGAGTGGTTGGGGGTTCGTGTTGCCGTCGGCCGTTGGTGCGGCGCGGTACCCACGCTGGTCCACCGCGCTCAAGGAACGCTGGAGGAACGGTACGGACGGCCTCGGGGACGTACCGGTCGGACGACCGGCCGCCTCAACTCTTCCGGGACTGTTCACCCGCCTGTGACCTGCGGCTTTCCAGGCCGGTCGGCCAGGCCGTTCGAATGGGATCGCAAACAGGTCTGGACCATTTCAATCACGCCAATTCCGTGTGGCATTCGCGTGGTTACCCCGCGATCCGACGAGTGGTCTATACCTTTGGCGGTAGGGTGGGTCACCTGAAACCGGCACATAAACAGCCGTGGGGGGCTTTATGACCGTGCATCATCTTCCGCAGCCACCATCCGACGACGAGCTGTACTGGTACTTCGGCCCGCAGCGCCGCTGGGTCCTGATCAGCACCTCGCTCGCCTTCACCTTCACCGCGGCGACCATGTTCACCTTCGCCCTGCGGACACCCGCCCTGTGGGTGTTCCTCGCGGTCCTCGGCCTCAATGTCGTGGCCCTGGTCCTCTCCTCCGTCAACAGCCTGCGCAAGCGCCGGCTGACCCGGCGGTCGCACGAGATACTCGTGCACGCCTGGCAGCCCGCGACCGCGCCGAGCGTCGACCTGTACCTGCCGACCTGCGGCGAACCCCTCCCCGTCCTCGCCAACGCCTACCGCGCGGTCGCCGAGGTCGACTGGCCGGGCGCGCTCACCGTGTGGATCCTGGACGACGCGGACCGGCCCGAAGTGGCCGCCCTGGCCGCGGCGCACGGATACGAGTACGTCGTACGCCCCGACCGCGGCCACCTGAAGAAGGCGGGCAACCTCAACCACGCACTCACCCTGAGCAGCGCGGAGTTCATCGCCATCCTGGACGCGGACTTCGCGCCCCGGCCCGACTTCCTGCGCCACCTCGTCCCCTACCTGGCCGACCCCGCCGTCGGCATCGTGCAGAGCCCGCAGTGCTTCGACACCGACGAGGGCATGGGCTGGATCCAGCGCGCCGCGGGCTCCGCCCAGGAGTGGTTCTTCCGCTGGATCCAGCCGTCCCGGGACGCCAGCGACGCCGCCATCTGCTGCGGCAGCAACGCCGTCTACCGCCGCCGCGCGATCGACCTGGCCGGGGGCTTCGCCCGGCTCGATCACAGCGAGGACCTGTACACCGGACTCGCCCTGTACGAGCAGGGGTTCCGCACCCTGTACGTGCCGGTGCTCGTCGCCAAGGGCACCTCGCCCGACGAGGCCACCGCCTTCATCAACCAGCAGTACCGGTGGGCGATGGGCAATCTGCACCTGCTCGGCACCCCCGTGCTGGGGCGGATGGGCGCGCCCTGGCGGATGCGGCTGTGCTTCTACGAGGGCGTCGTCGGCTACCTGACCACGGTGGTGAACACCTTCGCGGCGCCGCTGCCGCCCCTGGTGATGATGTTCTGGTACCCGGACCACATCCGGCCCTGGCACGTGCTCCCCCTGCTCGCACCGCTCTGGCTCTGGCACGTACTGCTGCCGCGCATCAGCCGGACCCGCTGGCGGGTGGAGGTGATCCGCGCCAACGTCCTGACCAGCGTGGCCGCGGCGACCGCGTTCCTGCACACCCTGCGCGGCCGCAGCGCCGCCTGGGTGCCCACGGGGGTGCGCGGCGCCAAGGCGTCGGGCGGCATGGCCCGCCGCGTGGTGGCCGTCTCGCTCGTCTGGCTGGTCCTCTCCAACGGCGCCGCGGCCGCCGGCCTCGCCCTCGCCGTCACCCGCAACGGCTGGGAGCCCAACTGGGGCCTCCTGCTCTACCTCGTGGTGCAGTGCCAGATCAACGTCCCGCTGATCCGGGACCTCACGACCGAACTGCGCGGGGCGACGAAGCCCCGGAGCACGGCCGGTGACACCGCTGCGCCGCTCGCCCGCGTACGGGCCGCGCTGCGCTCCCGTACGGGCACGCGCTCCCGCACCGGCATGCGGCCCCGCCGCTGGCCCGAGACCCTGGCCGCCTCCGCGGCCCTCCTCCTGATCGGCCTGCTGGCATCCGGGTGGGTCAACCCGATGCTCCCCTGGCTGAGTTGAAAGGCTCCGTGACCATGCCCTTCCCCGTGACTCCCGGCTCCCGCCGGAAGCACAGCGCCGCCCCGGCCCCGCGGCCGTCCGCGCCGCCGTCCGCGGCGGACGGACCGCCGCCGACCGGCTCCGGCGGCGAATCCGGACCCAGCCCGCACCGCTCCGCCTTCCGGCCCGACATCGAGGGCCTGCGCGCGGTGGCCGTCCTCGCGGTCCTCGCCTTCCACGCCGGCATCCCCGGCATGGCGGGCGGGTTCGTCGGAGTGGACGTCTTCTTCGTCATCTCCGGCTACCTGATCACCGGCCTGCTGGTCCGGGAGGCGATCACCACCGGCCGGATCCGGCTCGGGGACTTCTTCTCCCGGCGCGCCCGGCGGCTGCTCCCGTCCGCCGCCGTCGTCCTCGGCGCGGTCGCGGTGGCCGGTGCCTGGCTGACCGTACCGCTGCGGCGCGCCGCCCTGGAGTACGACGTCGTGGCGGCGGCCCTGTCCTTCACCAACTGGCGGTTCGTCGCGCGGCAGACCGATTACCTCGCCGCGGGACACGACCAGAGCCCGCTCCTGCACTTCTGGTCCCTGGCCGTCGAGGAGCAGTTCTACCTGTTCTGGGCCCCGCTGATGGCGGTCATCGCCTTCTGTGCGGCGCGCGCCGTGCGCCGCGGCCGGGTCGTGCGCGCCGTCGTGGCGCTCGTCACCCTGCTGCTCGCCGTCGGCTCCTTCGCCCTGTCCCTGCGCTGGACGGAGCACTCCGTCTCGCTCGCCTACCTCGGAACCCCCTCGCGCGTCTGGCAGTTCGCCGCAGGAGCCCTGCTGGCGCTGCTGCCCTGGCACCTGCTGCGCGGGCCGCGTCCGCTGCGGCTGCTGTGCGGCTGGGCCGGGGCCGCGGCGATCGGCTGGTGCGTGGTGTCGTACGACGCGAGCACGTCGTACCCCGGATCCGCGGCCCTCGTCCCCACGCTCGGCGCCGCCGCCGTGATCCTTGCCGCGATCCCCGGCCGGGGCGAGCGCGACGTCCAAGGCGCCTACGGTGTCGGCCGGTTGCTCGCGGGCCGGGCGCCCCGGGCCGTCGGGCGGCTCTCCTACACCCTCTACCTGTGGCACTGGCCCGTGCTCGTGCTCGCCGAGGCCGGGCTGGGCGCGCTCGGCTGGCCCGCCAAGACCGCGCTGACCCTCGCCTCCGTCCTGCCCGCCCTCGCCACCATGCGCTGGGTGGAGCGGCCGCTGCGCCGCAGCCGCACCGTCTCCGAACTCCCGCGCCGCGGCCTGGCGGTGGGCGTGACCGCCATCGTCATGCCGGTCGTCCTCGCCCTGGTGGTCGGCACCGCCACGCTGCGCCTGCTGGGTCCGGACACCCCTGTCGACCTGCGCGGCCTCCCGCCGGGCGCCGCCTCCGGGCCCACCCTGCTCGCCCGCGGCCCGGCGGCGCCGCCGCTGGACGGCCCGGTGGTGCCGGGACCCGCCCAGGCGAGCAAGGACTTCCCGCCGGACGGGGACTGCGAGGTGGACCCGGCCGTGACCCGCAGCCCGGCCTGCCTGTTCGGAGCCGTG
Organism: Streptomyces sp. NPDC002138; assembly: GCF_040296485.1. NCBI lineage: Bacteria > Bacillati > Actinomycetota > Actinomycetes > Kitasatosporales > Streptomycetaceae > Streptomyces > Streptomyces sp. NPDC002138. The sequence continues at coordinate 82,374 of NZ_JBEOXE010000003.1, forward strand.
AACAGCCCGGACCGGATCGTGCTCCTCGGCGACTCGCACGCCGGTCAGTGGTTCTCGCCCCTGCTCGCGCTGGCCTCCCAACGCGGCTGGGCCCTGCAGGAGTTGGTCAAGCAGGGCTGCCCGCTGCCCAAGGTGGCCGTGGACAGCCCCCAACTCGGCCGGACCTACCGGGAATGCGACACCTGGCGGGCGGACGCGCTGGACCGGCTGCGGCAGCAGCCGAAGCCCCGCCTCGTCGTGATCTCCTCGCTGGGCCGCTACACCGCCGACCCCGCGCTGCTGGCCGCGGGGTGGGAGGAGACGCTGAAGCCGCTGCGCGCCCTCGGGGTGCCGATCGTGTACATCGAGGACACCCCCGTCCCCGGCAGGGACATCCCCGCGTGCGTCTCCGGCAGCCCCACGGCGCCCGGCACCTGCGCGTTCAGCCGGGAGGCCGCCCAGCTGCCCGACGCGCTGGCGCGGCGGATCGCCTCCGGCGCGCTGCCCGGCGTACGGAGCATCAGCGTGAACCCGGTCCTGTGCCCGGGCACCGGCCCGACCTGCCCCGCCGTGCTGGACCGGATCCTGCTCTACCGGGACGACTCCCACCTCACGAACGTGGCGGCCGTCGTCCTGACCTCCCGGCTGGAACGGCTGCTCACCGACTCCGATGCGCTGCCCACGGCCGGGTCCGCCCCCGGGACGCCGCGGGCCGCCACGCCGCCGGGCGCCGACGGGTGGCGGGAGCTGCTGCGCGACGAGTTCGACGGCCCGGCGGGCAGCCGCCCGTCCGGCGCGAACTGGCAGTACGACCTGGGGACGTGCTACCCCGGCTGCCCGGCCCCGCAGTGGGGCACCGGCGAGATCGAGACGATGACGGACTCGCCCGACAACGTCCGCCTGGACGGCAAGGGCGCGCTGGAGATCGTCCCCACCCGCGAGGACGGCCGGTGGAGTTCGGGGCGGATCGAGACCCGGCGCGCCGACTTCGCGCCACCGCCCGGCGGGGTGCTGCGGATCGAGGCGTCGATCGCCCTGCCGGACGTGACGGGCGCCGAGGCCGCGGGGTACTGGCCGGCCTTCTGGGCCCTGGGGGCGCCGCTGCGCGACGGGTACACCGGCTGGCCGTCCGTCGGTGAGCTGGACGTGATGGAGAGCGTCAACGGACGGGGCAGCGTCTTCGGCACGATGCACTGCGGGGTCCTGGGCGGCGGCCCGTGCGAGGAGCCCAAGGGGCTGACCTCCGGCCCGCAGCCCTGCCCGGACTGCCGCGCGGCATTCCACTCGTACGCCGTCGAGGTCGACCTCACGCCCGGCGCGCAGGAGGTGCGCTGGTCCCTGGACGGCCGGGTGTACCACCGGGTGGGCGCCGACCGGATGGACCCGGCGACCTGGAAGCGGGCCGTGGACCACGGGGTGTTCCTGATCCTGAACGTGGCCGTCGGCGGCAACCTCCCGCTCGCGGACGGCGCGACGGCGGGCCCGGCCACCGCACCGGGCCACCCCATGCGGGTCGACCACGTCACCGTCTCGGCCAAGGGGGGAGCGACGCCCTCCTGACGGGCCGACGGGCCAATGGGCCGACGGTCCGCCCGGCGGGCCGACCGGCGGGCCGACCGGCGGGCCGACCGGTCGGCAAAAGGGCGGGTGGAAGGGGCGCCAAGGGACTGGTAGGAAACTTTCCTGTTCGCTAGCATTCCCGGCGGCGGCTCGGCGCGGTGCCCGTGTGATGCGGGCATGACGCGCTCAGCGAGAGCTCTGACCCGGCCGCCGTGGCGCCGCTCCCTGCCCGCATCCGGGCAGGCGGGCGGTGCCACGCACGGTGCCAAGCTCTCACTCCCCCAGTGCAGGAGCCCCCAAGGATGCGCCTGAACGCCTCAGTACCCGCGCCCGCACGGCGCGGCACGGTGACCCTGGTCGCCGCCGTACTCCTCCTCGTCGGTGGCCTGTTGCTCGCCCTGCCCGAACGGGCCGGGGCGGCCGCCGACCCCCTCATCTCGCGTGGCAAGCCCGCCACCGCGTCCTCCTCCGAAACCTCCGCCCTCGGCCCGCAGAACGCCTTCGACGGCGACCCGGCCACCCGCTGGGCGAGCGTCGAGGGCAAGGATCCGCAGTGGATCCGCGTCGACCTCGGCGCGAACGCCGACGTCACCCGCGTATCGGTGACGTGGGAGGCCGCCTACGCCAAGGCCTACCGGGTCGAGATATCCGCCGACGGCACCACCTGGACGCGCCTCGCCGACGAGACCGCGGGCAACGGCGGCACCGACGACTGGCCCGGCCTCGCCGGCAAGGGCCGCTACCTGCGCGTCTACGGAACCGCGCGCGGCACCTCGTACGGCTACTCGCTGCACGAGGTGGAGGTGTACGGCAGCATCGACGGCGGCACCCCGCCCACCGGTGCCTTCAGCGTGGTCGCCGCCGGTGACATCGCCGCCCAGTGCACCGCCTCCGACAGCTCCTGCGCGCACCCCAAGACCGCCGCGCTGGCCCGCCGGCTGGACCCGAAGTTCTACCTGACGATGGGCGACAACCAGTACGACGACGCCCGGATCTCGGACTACAAGGCCTACTACGACAAGACCTGGGGCACCTTCAAGGACAAGACGCACCCGGTGCCCGGCAACCACGAGACCTACGATCCGGCCGGGTCCCTCTCCGGTTACAAGTCCTACTTCGGGTCCATCGCCTACCCCCAGGGCAAGAGCTACTACAGCTTCGACGAAGGCAATTGGCACTTCATCGCCCTCGACTCCAACTCCTTCGACCAGAGTGCCCAGATCGACTGGCTGAAGGCCGACCTCGCCAAGAACGGCAAGCAGTGCATCGCCGCCTACTGGCACCACCCGCTGTACTCCTCGGGCGGCCACGGAAACGATCCCGTCAGCAAGCCCGTCTGGAACATCCTCTACGCGGCCAAGGCCGACCTCGTCCTCAACGGGCACGACCACCACTACGAGCGGTTCGCCCCGCAGGACCCGAACGGCAAGGCCACGGCCGACGGCATCACCGAGATCGTCGGCGGCATGGGCGGCGCCGAGCCGTACCCCATCGAGAACGTCCAGCCCAACAGCCAGAAGCGGATCAGCGGCCAGTACGGCGTGCTGAAGCTCGACTTCACCGACTCCGGCTACAGCTGGACCTACGTCGGCACCGACGGCAAGGCCAAGGACACCAGCCCGAAGTACACCTGCCACTGATGTACCTGGCGACCACAGGCCGCCGGGACGCGTCGGTCCCTCCCCTCACCACAGGGGCGGGCCGGCGCGTCCCCGGCACCGTCCTGGCACTCGGTGCGGTCAGCCTCGTCACCGACATCTCCTCCGAGATGGTCACGGCGGTGCTGCCGCTCTACCTGGTCCTCGGACTGGGTCTGTCCCCCCTCCAATTCGGCTTCCTCGACGGCCTCTTCAACGGCGCCACCTCCTTCGTCCGGCTGCTCGGCGCACACGCCGCCGACCGCGGCCACCGGCACAAACGCGTCGCCGGGATCGGCTACGCCCTCTCCGCCTGCTCCCGGCTCGGCCTGCTGCTCGCCGGCGGCGCCACCGCCGGGATCGCCGCCGCCCTCGCCACCGACCGCGTCGGCAAGGGCATCCGGACGGCGCCCCGCGACGCCCTCATCACCCTGAGCAGCCCGCCCGAGGCGCTCGGCCGGTCCTTCGGCGTGCACCGGGCGATGGACACCACGGGCGCGCTGCTCGGCCCGCTCGCCGCCTTCGCCCTGCTGGGGGCGACGGCCGGTGCCTACGACGCGGTGTTCGTCGTCAGCTTCTGCGTCGGCCTGCTGGGGGTACTGCTCCTGGTCCTGTACGTGCCCGGGCACCGCCCGGAACCGACCGCGCGCCCGGCTCCCCGTACCGGCCCCACCTTCGGCACCGGCCGCACCCTCCGTACCGGCCGCACCTTCGCGGCGCTCCGCGACCCCATCTTCCGGCGCATCCTCGCGGCCGCCGCCCTGCTCGGCGCCGCCACCGTCGGCGACGCGTTCGTCTACCTCCTGCTCCAGCGCCGACTCGCCCTGCCCGTCGGCTGGTTCCCGCTCCTGCCGCTCGGCGGAGCCGCCGCCTACCTGCTGCTCGCGGTCCCGGCGGGCCGGATCGCCGACCGCATCGGGCGCCGACTGCCCTTCCTGTACGGGCACTTCGCCCTGCTCGGCGTGTACGCCGCCCTCCTCGTCCCGCTCGGCGACGCCCCGGCGCCGCTCCTGCTGCTGCCCGTCCTCATCCTGCTCGGCACCTTCTACGCCACCACCGACGGGGTGCTGATGGCCCTCACCGGTCCCGTGCTGCCCGCCGACGGCACGGCGGGCGGACTCGCCCTGCTCCAGACCGGCCAGGCGCTGGCCAAGATGCTCGCCGGAGTGGGCTTCGGCGCCCTGTGGACGGTGTGGGGGCCGAACCCCGCGCTGTGGGCCGCCCTTTCGCTCCTGTGCGCCGCGCTCGTGGGCGGCTGGCTGCTGCTTCCGCGCACCCCGTCCGCTCCCGAGAGGCGACCCGCATGACCGACGACCGTACCGAGGCCGCCGCGCCCGGAACCAGGCCGGGCCCCCGGGCCCGCACCGCCATCATGGTGACCGCGGCGGTGCTGCTCATGGGCGGCGCCACCGGGTACGTCCTGCACACCGGGCAGCGTCCGGCGGCCCGGGCGGCCACCGCCGATGCCTCGTTCACCCTCGACGGGCCCGCCCTGTACTTCCGGGACCCCACCACCGGCCGCATCGCGCACCGCCCGCTTCCGGCACCCTCCGACGCGCCCGCCACCGGTACCGCCGACGGGCGCGCCCCCGGAGGCCCCTCCTGCGACCGCTTCTACGCCGCCGCCGACACGGCCCTCTGCCTGCGGGCCGAGCCCGGGGTGCTGCCCAAGACCTACGCGATCGTGCTCGACCGGCAGCTGCGCGAGGTCCGCCGGGTCACCGTGCCGGGGGTCCCCAACCGGGCCCGGGTCTCGGCCTCGGGGCGGATGCTGTCCTGGACGGTGTTCGCGAGCGGGGATTCGTACGCCACCAGCGCCTTCTCCACCCGGACCGCCATCCTCGACCTGCGCACCGGGTACCTCGTCACGTCCATGGAACAGATCCCGCTCACCCTCGACGGCGCCCGCTACTTCGCACCCGACGTCAACTTCTGGGGGGTGACCTTCGCCCGCGACGACAACCGCTTCTTCGCGACCGTCTCCAGCAAGGGCCGGACCCACCTGGTGGAGGGCGACATGGGGGAGTGGTCGGCGCGCGTGCTGCGGGAGAACGTCGAGTGCCCCTCGCTCTCGCCCGACAACACCAGGCTCGCCTTCAAGAAGAAGGTGTCCGAGGACCCGGCCGCGCCCTGGCGGCTGTACGTCCTCGACCTGGGGTCCATGCGGGAGACCGCGCTCGCCGAGACGCGCAGCGTCGACGACCAGGCGGCCTGGCTGGACGACGGCACGCTCGCCTACGCGCTGCCGGGAGCGGACGGCCGGGCGAGCGACATCTGGACGGTCCCCGCGGACGGTACCGGCGCCGCCCGCCTGACCGTCCCGGGCGGCTCGTCCCCGGCGGCGGTCCGCTGAGCGGCCCCGTGCCGGGCGCTGTTCCGCCGGCGGCGAACCCGGGTCCGGCCGGGCCGGACGATCAGTACGGTCCGGTCCCATGACGACGATCACCACGCGCACGGTCGAGTACCCGGCCGACGGATCGACGATGATCGGGCACCTCGCGCTCCCGGCCGGTGTCGACCGCCGGCCCGCGGTGCTGCTCGGACCCGAGGGCATGGGGCTCAGCGACGTCGAGCGCCGCCGGGCCGACGCTCTCGCCGAGCTGGGATATGTGGCGCTGGCCTTCGACCTCCACGGCGGGCGCTATCTGGGTGACCCCGAGGAGATGCTGGCCCGTTGCATGCCGCTGCTCGCCGACCCCGACCGGATGCGGGGCATCGGCCGTGCGGCGCTGGACGTGTTGCGCACCGAACCGCGGACCGACCCCGACCGGATCGGTGCCGTCGGCTACGGCACCGGGGGCGCCGTCGGGCTGGAACTCGGGCGGGGCGGCGCAGGCCTGCGCGTGATCGGGACGGTCAACGCACTGACCACGGGCCGACCGGGCGAGGCGGCGCGCATCCGCTGCCCGGTGTGGGCCGGGGTCGGGTCGGAAGACCCGATCATGCCGCCCGCGCAGCGGGACGCGTTCACCGCCGAGATGCAGGCCGCGGGCGTCGACTGGCGCCTCGTGGTCTACGGCGGCGCCTTGCACGCCTTCCACCACCCGCCGGTCGACCACCCCACGGTCCCCGGCGTCGGCCACCACCCACGCCACGCGCGGCGGGCCTGGCGCGATGTCGTCGACCTGCTCGCCGAGTGCATGCCCGTGACGGAGTGATCCCGTCGGTCCAAGCTCGGGCGCCCGCCGGCCGCCGCGGATGACCCTTTAGATTGGTCCGGTCCGCCCCGCCCTCGCGTGAGGGTCCGCCCGACAGAGGAACGAGCCGCAGCCGTGCATCCCGATGACGAGCCGGTCTTCAAGCGCAGCAGGTGGGGAACCAACCACTACTACGCCAACCCCCGCAACTCCGTCGGACGTGTCCTGATCGTCCTCGCCCTGCTCCTCACCGGGACGATGCTGGTCCTCATGGCCAACCGGGCGGGCCCGTTCGCTCCGGAGCCCACCCCGGAGCCCACGACCTCGCCCGGCTACGACACCACCTGGCCCTACGCCCCCGGCACCACCGGGCCGTCCCCTTCCAGCACCCCTTCGGCGCCCTGATCCCGGGGTGCGGAGCGGGGCGCCCAGGGGGTCAGCTGGCGGAGCCCGCCGCCGAACCCGTCGCGAGGTCCGCGCCCCAGCGGGCGATCGCGGCCGGCAGGTCGAGCGCGCCGGAGCGCAGGTCGGAGTCCGCGCCCGGCCAGTCCTCGCGGGGGACGCGCCACATCAGCTCGAACTCGTTGCCGTCCGGGTCCTTGGCGTAGAAGGACTTGGAGACCAGGTGGTCCGTGGCGCCGACCAGCGCGCCGAGCTCGGTGAGCTTGCGGCCCAGCTCCGCGAGCTCGCCGAGGGTGCCGACCTCCCAGGCCAGGTGGTAGAGCCCGACCCGGCCCTGCTCGGGGCCGGGCGCGTCGGCGCCGATGGCGAACAGCCCGAGGTCGTGGTCGTTGAGACTGCCCGGCGCGCTCAGGAAGGCGGCGCGGCCGGGGATCAGGTGGTCGACCTGGAAGCCGAAGACGTCGGAGTAGAAGGCGACGGACCGCTCGACCTCACGGATCCAGAGCACGGCATGGTTCAGACGGCGGACGGACATGGCGGCAAGCTCCCGTGTGGCTCGAAGGGCATGGCTCGATGTGTACGGTCACAGCATACAGTTCAAATTCGAACTACTAAAATTCGAACTACTTCCGTTTCCCCTCGGGGGTGGCGAGGAACACGTCGTGCCCGCCGAGCGGTACGTGCGTGCTCGTGGCCCGGCCCTCACCCGGCCACCACCGCTCGACGGCGTCGAGGCGGCCGTGCTCGTCGAAGAAGGCGGGGTGAGGTCCATCGTGTGCGTGCTCTCCGATCGGGATGGTCAGGGCGTGCCGTGCGGTCACCGTCCGGCCGTGGGGATCAGGCCGGGGGCGAGGGTGAAGGAGGCCTTCTCCATGAATGGTCGGCGCTTGGTGTTCTGGAAGGCCGCGATCCGCCACTCGCCGTCGCCCTCGAGGACGAGGGTGTAGGTCTGGATCTTGCTGAGCTTCGTCGGGCGCTTGGACGTCTAGGTGTCCAGTACCTGGACGCGGTGGGTCTCCAGGGGCTGGCCAGCGCCGAGGCGGCCGGGCTGCACACCTCGGAGTGGTACGCCCTCAGCCTCATCACCCTGGAGGGGAGTCTGTCCTCGGGTGAACTCGCCGCGCGCACCGGGCTGACCACCGGGGCGACGACCCGCCTCATCGACCGCCTCGAGCGCGCCGGATACGCCCGCCGCGCCGCCGATCCGGCCGACCGGCGCCGGGTCATCGTGGAGCCCGTGCCCGACGCCCTGGACCGCATCGAGGACGTGGTGGGCCCGGCCCGGCGGCACGTCGCGGAGCTGATCGGCGGCTATTCGCCCGAGCAACAGGCCGTGCTCTTCGACTACTTCACGCGCGCCGCCCCCGCGTTCCGCGCGGCCACCGAGGAGATCCGCGCCGCCACGGCCCTGCGGCGCGCCACGTCCCGTTCGCGTGACGCGCGCTGAGGGTGCCGGTCGACGGGAGCGAGCTGACGGATTCTCAAGCGGCGTTGTATATCACCCGGTTGACCTGAAGCCCGCTTGAGGTCGTAGCGTCGGATTGCGTTGATCATCCCCGCAGACAGGAGGCGTCGCCATGACCCCAGTGGCCCCGCAGGCACCGGACCGCGCACTCGTACTGGGTCCGGGTGGTGTGCCCGGAACCGCCTGGACGGCTGGGCTGGCCGCCGGGCTGCGCCACGCCGGAGTGGACCTCGGTGAGGCCGACCTGATCGTCGGCACCTCGGCGGGCGCGATCGTCGCGGCCCTCGTCGCCACCGGCCAGGACCTCGACGGGCTCGCCGCCCCCGGGCGTCGGCCGGGCGCCGTCAGCCCTCCCGCGCCACCGCGCGCGGTGGACAGGGCGGCGCTGGGCGCGGTGTTCGCCGTACTCGGCACACCCGGCCTGGAGCCCGGCGAGGCGCGGCGCCGCGTCGGCCGGATCGCGCTCGATCACGCCGACCCGGAGGCCGAGCGGGCGCTGCTCGCGGCGCGCGCCGCCCTGATCGGCGCGGACTCCTGGCCCGAGCGGGGACTGCTGATCACCGCCGTGGACGCGGCCTCGGGCGAGCCCGTGGTGTGGGACCGGACCAGCGGGGTGCCCCTGGTCCACGCGGTGGCGGCGAGCAGCGCCTTCCCGGGGGCGGAGCCGCCCGTGACCGTGCGGGGGCGGCCGTACATGGACGGCGCCCTGCGCGCGGGGACCAACGCCGACCTCGCGGCCGGGGCCCGGGTGGTGGTCGTGATCGAGCCGATGCCGCGCGGGTCCGCCGAGGAGTCGTCCGAGCAGGGGCCGGTGGCCGCGGGCGCGCCGACGTCCGTGAGGGTCGTCCCGGATCCGGAGGCGGTGCGCGCCATCGGCTCCAACCCGAACGACCGGACCAGGTGGGAACCGGCGTACCGGGCGGGCCTCGACCAGGCCGCCGCCGTCGCCGCGCGACTCCGCCCCGCGTGGCAGCCCGTACCCGAGACGCACTGACCGTCCTCGGGTGGTGAACACGGCTATACGGCAGGAGGGTTGAGGCGGGCGAAGCCCTCCTGGCGCTGGTAGGGGAAGTACGGGTACGGGGCCGTGCGGCTGCTCGCCGCGTCGAGCTTCGCCATCTGCTCGGGGGTGAGCGTCCAGCCCACGGCGCCGAGGTTCTGGCGCAGCTGCTCCTCGTTGCGCGCGCCGATGATGACGGAGGACACCGTCGGCCGCTGCAACAGCCACCGCAGGGCGATCTGGGGGACGGCCTTGCCGGTCTCCTCCGCGATGTCGGCCAGGGCGTCGACCACGCGGTACAGGTGCTCGTCCTCGACCGGCGGACCGTAGTCGGCGGTGTCGTGCAGCCTGCTGCCGGCGGGCAGCGGCCGGCCCCGGCGGATCTTGCCGGTGAGCCGGCCCCAGCCGAGCGGGCTCCACACGATGGCGCCGAGCCCCTGGTCGAGCCCGAGCGGCATCAGCTCCCATTCGTAGTCGCGGCCGATGAGGGAGTAGTAGACCTGGTGGGCGACGTAGCGCTCCCGGCCGCGCCGCTCGGCGGTGGCGAGCGACTTCATCGCCTGCCAGCCGGAGAAGTTGGAGATGCCGAGGTAGCGGATCTTCCCGGCCCGCACCAGGTCGTCCAGCGTGGAGAGCACCTCCTCGACGGGCGTTCCGGCGTCGAAGGCGTGCAGCTGGAAGAGGTCGATGTAGTCGGTGCCGAGGCGGCGCAGGGCGCCGTCCACGGAGGTGATCAGGCGGGCGCGGGAGGAGCCGGCGTCGCGCGGGCCGTCGCCCGTGGGCAGGCCGGCCTTGGTGGAGATGAGCACCTGGTCCCGGCGGCCCTTGAGGGCGGCCCCGAGCACCTCCTCCGAGGCGCCGTCGGAGTACACGTCGGCCGTGTCGAACAGGGTGATCCCCGCGTCGACGCAGATGTCCACGAGGCGTCGCGCCTCCTCGACGCCCGTGGTGCCCCAGGCGCCGAAGAGCGGCCCCTTACCGCCGAAGGTACCGGCGCCGAAGCTCAGCGCGGGAACCTGAAGTCCGGACGCGCCCAGCCGCCTGTATTCCATGACGTGTCTCCTCTCGCCCACGGACCTTTTTAATGGGTCTGTGGTTCCGTTAAGATGGCGTCAGCCTAGCAAGCCGCCACCGTTAATGGAACAGGAGTCCCGTTATGAAGTCCGCCGACACCGGTCCAGACACCGGTCCTGACACCGGCCCCGACGACGAGACCGGCGACGAGACCGGCGACGCGGCCGGAGCCGGACCGGCCACCCGCCCCGGGGGCCGCACGGCCCGGGTGCGGGCGGCGGTGCTCCTGGCCGCCGGGGACGTCCTGGCCGAGCGGGGCTTCGCCCATCTGGACCTCGCCGACGTCGCCCGCCGCGCGGAGGTCGGGAAGACGACCGTCTACCGCCGCTGGGGCACGGTCACCGGGCTCGTGGCCGACCTGTTGCTGGACATGGCGCAGCAGTCCGTGCCGCGGACGGAGACCGGCACCCTGCTCGGGGACCTCACCGCCAACGCCCGCCTGGTGCGGCGGACGCTGGCCGACCCGCGGCAAGGCGCCCTGTTCAAGGCGGTGATCGCGGCCGCCACCTGCGACCCGCAAGCGGCGGAGGCCCTGCACGGCTTCTACGCCGCCCGCGTCGACGCGTGGGCGCCGTGCGTCCGGCAGGCCGCCGCCCGCGGCGAGGTGCCCGCGGGCACCGACCCCCATGAGGTGATCCGCGCTGTGTCCGCCCCGCTGTACTACCGGTTCCTGACCACGGACCTGCCGCTCGACGAAGCCGCCGCCGACCGCGCCGCCGCCACCGCGGCGACGGCCGCCCGCGCGGGGGCGTACGTGCGGCACGACTAGCGTCGCGGCCGGAAAGGTCCGCCGGGTCGCGGTGGCCGACCTGATGAAGACGTACGCCGTCCGTGCCCCCGCGCGATCGCGGGCGGTGTCCGGAAAACGCGGGTGAGCGTCGACGCGAGGGCCGCGTGAACGCCGACGTCGGCGGAACCGGCTTCCGGGCCCGACCTGCGGTTCCCCCGCCGCGCACCGGCGCGGCGCCGTGCGGCCATGCGGGGGACCGGCGCGGCGGCGCGGGCCCGCAGGCCGCGCGGTCCTGGCCGGATCCCGCTGGGCGCCCCCGGAACGCCTCGCCGAAGATCCCTCGGCGGGCGCCGCCCGTGGCTTACGATCTCGGCGGACGGTCCCGTCCCGCGACCGCCACCCGCCCGCATTCGTGGAGGTCAACCGTGTTCCGGACGGCCAGAGGAAACCGCAGTCGCCGCAGCAGCTTCCGCATCCGAGCCGCGGCCGGAACCGCCGTGGCGGGTGCCTTCCTGCTCGCGGGGTGCTCCTCCAGCGGCGGCGGCCCGGGGGAGGCGGCCGGTGGCGTGCCCGTCGTGGAGAAGGGCAAGCTGACGACCTGCACCCACCTGCCCTACCCGCCGTTCCAGTTCGAGAAGGACGGCAAGGTCGTCGGTTTCGACGTGGCCCTCATCGACCTGGTCGCGAGCAGGCTCAAGGTGGAGCAGAAGATCCTCGACACGCCCTTCGAGAACTTCAAGACCGGCGCCTTCCTCAACTCCGGCGAGTGCGACCTCGCCGCCGCCGGTATGACGATCACCGCCGAGCGCAAGAAGAACGTCGACTTCTCCGTCCCCTACTTCGACGCCACCCAGGCGCTGCTCGCCACCAAGAAGAGCGGGATCACCTCACTCGCCGACCTCAAGGCGAAGGGCAAGAAGCTCGGCGCGCAGGCCGAGACGACCGGCGAGAGCTATGCCAAGGCCCAGGGCTTCGACCCGGTCGCCTTCGAGAGTTCGGACGCCGTGCTGAACGGACTGCGCACCGGCCAGGTCGACGCGGTCGTCATCGACTACCCGGTCGTCCAGGGCTGGCTCAAGGACCCCAAGAACGCGGCCGAGTTCACCCTCGGGCAGAACATCCAGACCGGCGAGCAGTACGGCTTCTCGGTGAAGAAGGGCAATTCCGCCCTCGTCGCCGTCATCGACAAGGCGATCACCGACGCCAAGGCCGACGGCACCTACAAGAAGATCTACGAGCAGTGGATCGGCCCGCTGCCCCAGGCCGCGCCGTGACCTCTCGGCTGACCCGCCGACAGCGCCGTCGCGTCTCGCAGGGCCTCCAGTACGCGCTCTTCGCGGCCGTACTGATCGCGATCGGCTTCTCCGCCGACTGGGGGCGGCTGCAGAACCAGTTCGCGCAGAAGGACCTGGCGCTGCGGCTCTTCCCGGAGATCATCACCACGGCCCTGCGCAACACCGTGGTCTACACCCTGTCCGGGTTCCTCCTCGGCCTGGTGCTCGGCCTGGTCATCGCCATGATGCGGCTCTCGTCCGTGGCGCCGTACCGGTGGGTCGCGAGCGTCTACATCGAGCTCTTCCGCGGTCTGCCCGCACTGCTGATCTTCATCTTCGTGGGGGTGGCGGTGCCCCTGGCCTTCCCCGGCACGGAGATCCCCGGCGGTACGTACGGGAAGGTCGCCATCGGCCTCGGACTGGTGGCCGCCGCCTACATGGCGGAAACGATTCGGGCCGGTATCCAGGCGGTGCCCAAGGGGCAGATGGAGGCGGCCCGTTCGCTGGGCTTCTCGCACGCCCGCGCCATGGTCTCGGTGATCATTCCGCAGGCGTTCCGGATCGTCATCCCGCCGCTCACCAACGAACTGGTCCTGCTGTTCAAGGACTCCTCGCTCGTCCTGTTCCTCGGCGTGACGCTGAACGAGCGGGAGCTGACGAAGTTCGGCCGGGACCTCGCCAGCCAGACCGCCAACTCCACCCCGATCCTCGTCGCGGGCTTGTGCTACCTCCTGGTGACCGTGCCGCTGAGCTTCGTGGTGCGCCGGCTCGAAGCCCGCGCGGACAAGGCCACGTGAGGACGAGATGCCACAGAAGAGAGAGGCGGGGGACGCTATGGCGACGGACGGCCCGGAGATCGAGATCCGCGGACTGCACAAGTCTTTCGGCGCCAACCACGTCCTGCGCGGCATCGACCTGGAGGTCGCCCGCGGCGAGGTCGTGTGCGTCATCGGGCCCTCCGGCTCGGGCAAGTCGACGCTGCTGCGGTGCGTGAACCTGTTGGAGGAACCCAGCGACGGCCGGATCTTCGTCGGCGGTACGGAGGTCACCGACCCCGACGTCGACATCGATGCCGTACGCCGCCGCATCGGCATGGTCTTCCAGCAGTTCAACCTGTTCCCGCACGTCAGCGTGCTGGACAACCTCACCCTGCCGCAGCGCCGCGTCCTGGGCCGGGACCGGGCGCGGGCCACCGCCACGGCCCGGGAGAACCTCCAGCGGGTCGGTCTCGCCGAGAAGTCCGATGCCTTTCCCGCCCAGTTGTCGGGCGGGCAGCAGCAACGGGTGGCGATCGCCCGGGCCCTGTCGATGGGGCCGGAGGTGATGCTGTTCGACGAACCGACCTCGGCGCTGGACCCCGAACTCGTCGGTGAGGTCCTGTCGGTGATGCGGGTGCTGGCGGGGGAGGGCATGACGATGATGGTCGTCACCCACGAGATGAGTTTCGCCCGCGAGGTCGCGGACCGGGTCGTGTTCATGGACGGCGGAGTGATCGTCGAACAGGGACCGGCGGCGCAGGTGGTCGGATCCCCCGCCCACGAGCGGACCAGGAACTTCCTCGACCGCGTCCTGAACCCGGCCGCGACCGAGCCCCCCGCGACCGAGCCCCCCGCGGACGAGACGGCCTAGGACCTAGGAGGGACCGAGGGGCAGGGGTGCGAAGACGTGGTCCTGCCACAGCAGGCGGGAGGCTTCCTCGGGGTAGGGGACGGTCATCGGTTCCGTGTCGAAGCACCGGGTCGGGCGCCGCGCGGGGTCGTACGCGGGCCAGCCCGGGTCGCCCTGGGCGGCGAACGCCGTCCACGCGCCCCGGAGGTGCGCCGACACCACCTCCGCCGCGGACCGCGCGGCGAGGTCGTCGCCGATCAGACCGGCGGCCTGTCCGTGGCCGAGGTTGCCGAAGACGAGTGGAACGTCGAGACCGTGACAGGCCCCGAGGGCGCCGCCCATGCCCGGCGCGGACCAGGTCAGCTCGTACACGTGGGCGCGGCCGCCCCCCGCCGTCTGCGCCCGCGCGAGGTGCAGGGACGGCATGCGGAACAGCCAGTCCGAATGGACCAGCTCGTACAGCTCCTCGGGGCCCGCGGCCGGGAACGCCGCACGGTAGCGCCGCGCGCCGTCCGGACCGGGGGCGAACAGCGCCAGGGCGTGCGCGGCCTGCTCCTCGGTCACCCGGCCGAGCGAGCCCTCGATCGCGGTGAACAGCCGCTGCTCGTCCCGCGTGTGGCCGACGAGGAGGTCGACGCCCCGCCCCGCCCCGGCGGCCAGCGCCCGCCACGGGGTGACGGGCAGGACCTCGCCGTCCACGACGGGTGCGAACGCGATCGAGCGGTGTGCCGGCAGGCCCCACCGCTCCGTCCGGCGCGGCAGCCCGGCGGTGACGGCGTCACCCGCGGCGGCCAGCCGGGCCGGGTCGACGGCCGAGAGCGCCGCCACCGTGGGCCGCAGCCCCAGCTCCGCGGCGCAGGCACCGGCGATGTCGGCGGCGAGCTCCGGCGTGAAGAACGTGCCCGGCACGCTCTGCGCCACGGCCCGCTGGAAGAGCCCCCCGGCCCGCCCCATCGCGAGCAGCGAGGCGACCGATCCGGCCCCGGCCGACTCGCCGAAGACCGTGACCCGGCCGGGATCCCCGCCGAAGGCCCGGATGTTGTCGCGCACCCACTCCAGCGCGGCGACCTGGTCGAGCAGGCCCCGGTTGGCGGGCGCCCCCTCGATCCGCGCGAAGCCCTCGACGCCCACGCGGTAGTTGAAGGTCACCACGACGGCACCGCCCTCGCGCGCGAGGCGGCCCCCGTCGTACTCGGGGAGGCCGGAGGTGCCGATCACATAGGCGCCGCCCTGGATCCACACCAGCACGGGCAGCCCCGCGGCCGGCCCCGGATCGGGCGACCAGACGTTGACCGTCAGCCAGTCGTCGTCCCCCGCCGCCTCCCGCGACAGCGCGTCCATCCCGAACACCCCGGCCTGCGGCGGCGGCGGTCCGAACGCCCGGGCCTCCCGGATCCCGTCCCACCCGCGCGCCGCCCGCGGCGCGGCGAACCGCAGCGCGCCGACGGGCGGTTCGGCGAAGGGGATCCCCCGGAAGACCGCCAGACCCCCCTCCCGGGTGCCGCGCAGCGACCCGGCCGCCGTCCCGACCACGGGATCGGCGGGGGGCCCGTACGACCGGGGCACGGCATCGGGCATCACGGCCACCTCTCGGAGACGTCCTCGTCGCTCGGATCGTCCCATCCGGTCCGCGCGCGGACGACTCATTTAAGAGGCGGCCGTGGCATCACTCCCCGGCACCGAAGTCCCACGCCTCGATGTCGCGGTAGTGGATCGGCCCCGGGCCGCGGCCGATGTTGCTGCCCACCAGGTGCAGGCGTTCGGCCCGCCACGGGCGGCCGGTGAACGCCGCGAGTCCGGTGGCGGCCTCCACCACGCTGGACGGATCGTCGCGCCGGGCCCGCGCCAGCGTCAGGTGCGGCCGCAGCGGCCGGTCCGCGAAGACCACACCACACTCCCTGACCACGCCCCGGACCTCGGTGGCGAGCTGCTGCAGCCCTTCGAGGTCCCCCTCGATCCCGCTCCACAGCACCCGCTCGTCGAAGTGGCCGCCGCCGCGCATGGCCAGCCGTACGGGCCGACGCGCCGCGGCCAGAGCGGCGAGCGGCGGCCGCAGCAAGGGCACGGTCGCCACCGGCAGCTCGCCCAGGAACGCCAGGGTGACGTGCCAGTCCTCGATCCGGTTCCACCGCATGCGCGGGTACGCCTGGTAGGCCGGCCCCAGCTCCCGGGCCAGCTCGTTTTTGGCGTCGTCGGGCGGGGCGAGCGCTATGAACACGCGGATGGTCGGGGGCTGGATCTGTTCGGTCACGAGGATCTTCGTACACCACCGGCGGCCGGAACCCGTGACCCGGGGGCCTAGGGTCGGTGCATGACACCCATGGGCCCCCACGCTCTCGACCGCACCGTCTCGGAAGCCGTGCGGGCGCTGCGGGCCGTCGCGCACCTCGACTGGTCCGTCCCGGCGGCCGGGCTGGAGTGGAGCTGCCGGGACACGGTCGTGCACCTGGCCGGCGACCTCACCGGCTTCGCCGCGCAGCTGGCCGGGCGGGTCACCGGCGGCTGCCTTCCGCTGACCGTCGGCGCCGCTCCGCGGACCGCCCCCACGGGGCTGGCCGACCTCGTCGAGGCGAGCGGCCGGCTGCTGTCCGCCGCCGTCCGCGACGCGGGCCAGGACGCCCGGGCCTGGCACCCGGCGGGTCCGGCGGGCCCCGACGGGTTCGCCGCGATGGGGGCCGCCGAGCTCGCGCTGCACACCCGCGACGTCGTGCACGCCCTGGGGGTCACCGACTGGCAGCCGTCCGGGGACACGGCGCGGCTGATCCTCGACCGGCTCTTCCCGCACGCGCCGCGCTCCGTCGAGGGCGGCCCCTGGGGCTCGCTGCTCGCGGCGACCGGCCGGGCCGATCTCCCAGGGCTGCCCCGGCGGCGGGAGTGGCGCTGGTACAACGACGCCCTCCCCGGCGTCGGCGTCGTGCTCTGCGAGATCGGTCCGTCCGCCGCCGCCGACCTGTACGCGGGCGGCGACGGCGGGTTCGTCTGGCCCGACGACGGCCCGGGCGAAGGCACCCGCATCGCCTCCGGCATGGTGGGCCTGGCGCGGGAGGTGGGGGAGTACCGCCCGGGCTGGGGTCCGTACGCGATCGTCCGGCTGAGCGACCGCCGCGCGATCGGCGGTGTCGGCTTCCACGGCGCACCCGATCCCGACGGCCACGCGGAGGTCGGCTACGACCTCGTCCCCTCGGCCCGCGGCACGGGCCACGCCACCGAGGCGCTGCGCGCCCTGGCGGGCTGGGCCTTCGGGCAGCCCGCTCTGACGGAGCTGCACGCCACGGTCGAGGAGGACAATCTGCCCTCCCACGCGGTGCTGGCCCGCCTCGGCTTCCGGAAGGCTGGCTCCGGGGAGGACGGCGTCCGCTATCTGCTGCCCCGCCCGGACGCGGGGGAGCAGGACGCGGGGGAGTAGGGCGCGGGGGCGTGGACCGAGGGGAGGAGCGGGCTCAGGAGACGGCGTACCACTGGCTGGCCCAGCCCGTGTTGATCGTGCTGGTGGACTGCTCGGCGAGGTTGACCGTGCCCGGCAGGGAGGTCTGGCCGGTCAGCAGGGTGCTGTAGCGGAGGTTCGGCGGGGTCAGTCCCGCGTTGACCGAGATCCCGGCGCCCGTGGACTTGAAGGTCAGGGCGTTGGTCGCCCACTCGCCGTTGAGCAGGAGGGCGATGAAGTAGGTGCCGGGCGCGGCGTCGAACGGCTGGGCCAGCGCCAGGGGTTTGGCCACCGCGTCGGTCATCAGCTGCGGCGAGATGTCCGCGGTCGAGGCGCGCAGGGTGCCGGCCGCGTCGTAGACGCCGAGCTGGCAGTGGGAGAGGTGGGCGTTCGCGTCGATCCCGGCCAGCCCCAGCCAGACGTTGGACCAGGTGATCCGCTCGCGCAGCACGATCCGTACGAGGGTCACCCGGCCGCCCACCCCGGCGGCGGACTGGGCGGTGACGTGCCCCGCGTCATTGGGGTCACCGGTCCAGGCGAGGAGGTTCTGGTCCTGCGGCCGGGGACCCGCGTATCCGGCGCCGCCGCCCGGTGCGGGCGGGGCGGGTGCCGGAGCGGAAGCGGCTGTACCGCTCCCGCTCGGGCGCGGGCCGCTGCCGGAACCGGACCCGGAGCAGCCGGTCAGGACGAGTGCGGCCGCGAGCGCGGTGGCGAGCCCGGCCGGGACGAGGGTGGTACGGGTGCGCATGGTCCCCCCATGACGTTCGGTTGTGCCAAAGGGGCCATGCTCACACACGGGTCCCGGCCGTCGGCGCGGACCCCGCCCCGGGACCGCTTCCCCGGGGCCTCAGCGGCCCTGGAGCGTCCGGACGTTGTCACCGAAGGTCCAGTTCCGCGAGCCGTCCCAGTTCAGGGACCAGGTCATCAGTCCCTTGAGCCGGCCGCCGTAGGGGCTCCACGCCTGGGAGACCAGACTCGGGGGCATGTAGCCGCCCCCGGCGCCCGGTTGGGCCGGCAGGCCCGGTACCTGTTTGTCGTAGGGCACCTTGACCGTGGTGTTCTGGACGACCAGACCGCGGTCCAGGCAGTCCGTCTGGGCCTTGAATCCGGCGACGGTCCCCGCCGCGTACGAGTCGCCGGAGCAGCCGTACATGCTGCCGTTGTAGTACTGCATGTTCAGCCACCACAGCCGGCCGTTGTCCGCGTACTTCTTGATGACCGGCAGGTAGGCGCCCCAGATCGAGCCGTAGGCCACGCTGCCACCGGTGACGTAGGCGGTCTCGGGGGCCATCGTCAGGCCGAAACCCGGGGGCATCTGCGCGAGCACGCCGTCGATGATGCGGACCAGGTTGGCCTGCGAGGCGGAGAGCGTGGTGATGCTGCCGGAGCCGACGAGACCGGTCTCGATGTCGATGTCGATTCCGTCGAAGTTGTACTTCTTCAGGAGGGGCACGATCGTCGCCACGAACCGGTCCGCCACGGCGCCGGAGCCGAGGTCGATGCCGGCCGCCGCGCCGCCGATGGACATCAGCAGGGTGAGGCCGTCCTGTTTCGCCTGGCACATCTCGGCGGGGGTCGCCACCTTCACCGTTCTGTCCATGCCGTCCTCCCACAGGACGGTGCCGTCCGAACGGATCACGGGGAAGGCCGCGTTGATCACGTTGTAGCCGTGCGCGCGGATGCGGCTGTCGTTGAGGGGGATCCAGCCGAGGGGCGGGTGCACGCCGTTGGCGGCGCCGTCCCAGTTCTCCCAGTACCCCTGGAGAACCTTGCCCGCGGGCTTCGGCTTCACCGCGCAGGTGTCGGGCGCGGCCGGCGCGGGGGACGCCGCCGCGGGGGGTAACTGGGCGAGGAACGCCGTCACGAGTGCGACGCCGAGCAGGCGGACGGTCCGTCCGGTCATGGGGGTGCTCCCTTCGTGCCGTGTGTACACGAGGTGACGCGCCCACAACGTACGGTTGGTCCAGACCAACCGTCAAGGGTGGGGGAGCCCCTCGCATCGCCCCCTCGCACCGCCCCGTCGCACCGCTCCCTCACCCGGGCAGGGAATCGAGCCACTCCATCAGCAGCCGGTTGGTCTCGGCCGGGCGTTCCTGCTGGATCCAGTGGCCGCAGCCCTCGAGGACGTGGGAGGACGAGAGCCCCGGCAGCGTCGTGGGGTACGCGTCGATCGCACCTGCCAGCCAGGCGGTCGCGGCGTCGCGGCCGCCGCCGATGAACAGCGAGGGCTGCGTGAGGGGCGCGCCGTCGAACTCGGCCAGCTCCTCCCAGTCGCGGTCCATGTTCCGGTAGCGGCTGAGCCCGCCGCGCAGGCCGGTCCGCTCGAACTCCCCGGCGTACACGTCGAGGTCGCCCTCGCCGAGCCAGGACGGCGACCGGTCGGCGGGGAAGCGGTCGCGCAGCAGCCCGTCCCGGGCGACGAAGTGCGGGGCGGGCATGCCGGGGCCGTGCATGGTGTCCCCGGAGAGGGCGGCGTAGAAACCGGCGAGCCAGCCGCGCACGTCGGGCTCGATCTCGGCCTCCGCGCGCCCGGGCTCCTGGAAGTAGGAGATGTAGAACTCCTCGTCCCCGCCCATGGCCGCGAACAGCTCGCTCGGCCGCGGCCCGCCGCGCGGGACGTAGGGCACGCTCAGCAGCCCCACCGCGCGGAAGACGTCCGGCCTGATCAGGGCGGACGAGGCGGCGATGCTCGCCCCCCAGTCGTGGCCGACGACCACCGCGGACCGCTCACCCAGCGCCCGCACCACCGCGGCGTTGTCCGCCACCAGCTCGCGCATCCGGTACGCGTCCGTGGCGTGGGGCGCGGAGGAGCGTCCGTAGCCGCGCACGTCGATGGCGACGGCCCGGTATCCGGCCGCCGCCAGGGCGGGCAGCTGGTGGCGCCAGGAGTACCAGGACTCGGGGAAACCGTGGACGAGCAGCACGAGCGGCCCGGTGCCCTGCTCCACCAGGTGGGTCCGGCCCGCGGGCGTGGGGACCAGCCGGTGTGTGACGTGCCCGGCCCGCTGCGCCATGGATCCTCCAGGTGTCCGATCCGCCGTGTGCGGAGATCACTGTCCCGATCATGCGGGATGCCGCCCGCGGAGGGTCACCGGATCGTGCGGGATGGCGCGCGCGAAGGTCTGGGGGTGTCCCGCAGATAAAGACGGCGTTCGGGGGTAGGCGCCAGCCGAAGCGACACGACGGAGTCAATTCTTCCGCTGTGTTCCCAACGTGAGAGCGAGGGCACCATGCTTGTCGTCGGGCTTATCCTCCTGATCATCGGATTCCTGACCGGAATCTCCATCCTGTGGACCATCGGCATCATCCTGCTCGTGATCGGGGCCGTGCTGTGGATCCTGGGTTCCGTGGGTCACGCGGTCGGCGGCCGACGCCACTACTGGTAGCCGGTGACACGCGTGCGTCCGCGTCCGAGCGACCCCACCGGGCCGCGCCCCTCCGAGGGCCCGGCCCGGTGGGCTGTCCGCCACCACGACGTCGTCGTCATCGGAGCGGGGTCCGGCAATGCCGTCATCGACGACTCCTTCGCCGGCCTCGACGTGGCGATCGTCGAGGAGAGGTGGTTCGGCGGCACCTGCCTGAACGCGGGCTGCATCCCGAGCAAGATGTACGCCTACACCGCGGAGGTCGCGCGGACCGTGGGCGAAGCCCGTAGGTACGACGTGGACGCCGGGCCGGGGTCCGTGCGCTGGCGGGCGATGCGGGACCGCGTGTTCGGGCGCCTGGACGCCGAGCGCGCGGAGGGCCGCCGGGGCCGTCTCGAAGCGGACTCCGTCACCGTCTACGAGGGCACGGCGCGTTTCACCGCCCCCCTGGAGCTGCGGATCGAGCTGCCGGACGGCCCGGTGGACATCAGCGCCGGGCAGATCGTCATCGCCGTCGGCAGCCGCCCGCTGGTGCCACCGCCCGTGGCCGACTCCGGGCTGCCGTACGAGACCTCCGATTCGGTCATGCGGATCGACGCGCCGCCCCGCCGCCTGGCCGTCCTCGGCGGCGGCTACATCGCGGCCGAGCTCGCGGAGGTCTTCGCCGCGGCCGGCAGCTCCGTCGTGATCGTCGAGAAGGAGGAGCGCCTGCTCGGCCCCCAGGACGAGAGCGTCGCCGAGCGGTTCACCGAGCTGGCCCGTACCCGCTACGACCTGCGACTCGGCCGGGAGGTCACCGCCGTCGGCGGCGCCCCGGGCGCGCTGCGGCTGACCCTGGACGACGGCGCGACGGTCGAGGCGGACATGCTGCTGGTCGCGGCGGGCCGTATCCCCAACAGCGACCGGCTGGACCTCGACACCGCGAAGATCGCCACCCACGACGACGGCCGCGTCGTCGTCGACGCGCACCAGCGGACCACCGCGGAAGGCGTCTTCGCGCTCGGTGACGTCTGTACGCCGGTCCCGCTCAAACACGTCGCCAACCGCGAGGCCGAGGTCGTCGCGCACAACCTCCGCCACCCGGACGACCTGATCACCGCCGACCACGAACGGGTGCCCGCGGCGGTCTTCAGCCACCCCCAGATCGCCTCCGTCGGGGCCACCGAGCAGGAGTGCCGTGAGCGGGGCACCGACCTCCTGGTGGGCGAGGCCCGGTACGCGGACGTCGCCTACGGCTGGGCGATGGAGGACACCACCGGCTTCTGCAAGGTCCTCGCCGAACGCGGCAGCGGCCGCCTGCTCGGCGCCCACCTGATGGGACCGCAGGCCGCCACGCTCATCCAGCCCCTCGTCCTGGCGATGACCCTGGGCATCGACGCCGCGACCCTCGCCCGGTCCGCGTACTGGATCCACCCGGCGCCCACCGAACTCGTCGCGCAGGCTCTTCTGGCCCTCGACCTCTGACGACCCTCTGACGACCTCTGACGACCTCTGACGACCGGCCCCGCGACCGCGCCGGGCGGCCGTCCGGCGCCTCGGCGGCCTCAGCGCGAGGAGTCCTGCGGAGCGACCACGGTGAAGAGCGCCCCCTCGGTGTCGGCGAGCACGACCCACCGGCTGGAACTGGAGGATCCCACCGGCGAGGCGGTCCGGCCGCCCATGCGGGTGGCCGCCTCGACCGCCGCCTCCAGGTCCGGCACGCGGAAGTGCACGTGCCAGCGGGGACGGACCTGCGGGTCGGGGTCCTCGTCGACCGCCCCGCCGCTGATGCGCGCCACGGCGTCGCGGCCGTGGCGCAGGACGACGTGGTCGTGCTCGTAGGAGACGGTGCAGCAGCCCTTCGGTTCACCGGCCCAGTCGAGGACCTCGCCGTAGAAGATGGCCGCGGCGAAGGCGTCGCGCGTACGCAGCTCCAGCCACGCGGGAGCGCTGTGATGGCCCACGGTCCAGTCCGGGATGACCCTGCCCTGCCAGAACCCGAACACCGCCCCCGCGGGGTCCGCGGCCAGACCGGCGCGTCCCGTACCGAAGGGGAGGGGGCCCACCGACATGGTGGCCCCGCGCTCCCGGATCCGCCCCGCCGTGACATCGGCGTCCTCGACCGCGAAGTACGGCGTCCAGGTCACCGGCATGCCGAGACTCCCGGCCAGCGCACCGATGCCCGCGACGGGAGCCCCGTTCTGGAACGCGACGGAGACGCCGTCGCCCAGGCTGGTGGGCCGGAAATCCCAGCCGAGGACCGCGCCGTAGAACCCCTGGGCGCCCACCAGGTCCCGGGCCATCAAGCTCACCCAGCACGGCGCACCGGACATCTCATGGCTCGATGTCGACACAGCTGCCCACCTCATCTGCCGGACACGGCTACGGGACCCTTCCACGGTAGACCCGGCGGCCCGGCCGGGCGGCCAGGCGCGGGCGCCCCACCACCCGTACGCACCAGTGCCCCGGAATGAGGCCGCGGGCCCGGGGTAGGCGCAGACGCACACACCGTTTCGAGGGAGGCGTGATGCCCGGTGGCAGTGGGGCAGGTCGGGACGAGACCGCGGAGGAACGCGCCGACCGGCAGTGGCAGGAGCTCATCCAGGAGATCCGGGTCGCCCAGACCGGTGTGCAGATCCTCTTCGGCTTTCTGCTCACGGTCGCCTTCACCCCTGCCTTCCCCGGGCTGGCGCAGACCGACAAGGCGATCTACATCGCGACCGTGGTGCTGGGTTCCCTGGCGACGGGCGCGCTGATCGGGCCGGTCGCCTTCCACCGCATCGTCGCGGGCCGGCGGATCAAGCCCGAGGCCGTCGCGTGGGCCGCGCGCCTGACCCTCGTGGGCCTCGTCCTGCTGCTGGCCACGTGCACCGCTGCCCTTTTCCTGGTGCTGCGCGTCGCTACCAGCAACGCCCTCGCGCCGTGGCTCGTCGGCGGGGTGTTCGCCTGGTACCTACTGTGCTGGTTCGCACTGCCCCTGTGGGCGCGGATCCGCTACACCGCCGAGAACTGACACCGCCGTCCGCGCCGCCCGCCCGCACCTGTCCGGGCACGCGGCTACGCCGTGGCGCGCGGAGCCGCCAGCGCCGCGTCCACGTCGGGGTGGAGCCGGAACAGCCGGTCCGCGCCGGTGATGTGGAACATGCGGGCCACCGGTTGGTGCAGGCCGACCAGCTCCAGGCTGCCGTGGGACGCGTGGATCGCGGCCCGGCCGCGCAGCAGCACGTTCAACCCCGTCGAATCGCAGAAGTTCAGGCGGCTCACGTCCACCAGCAGGCGTCCTCCGCGCCGCCGGGCGTCATCCAGGGCCCGTCGCACGGGTTCGGCGCTCTCGTGGTCGAGCTCCCCGGCCAGGGCCAGCACGGTGGCGTCCGGGCGGGGCCGCACCTCCAAGGCGAGACGGCCTTCGTTCGCCGTGGACAGATGGTGCACTGGGGTGTTCATAACTCCTCCCGTCCCAGGATTTTCCGGCTATAGCGACCGCCTACCCCTCCCGCCACCGCCCAAGCGTGCCGACCCGGCGAGCGCGGCGAGCCCGGCGAGCGCTCAGAGGCCGTCCGGGACGCGGACGTCCAGGACACAGATGTCGTCGCGGTTGCCCGGACACAGCGCGGCGAGCGTCCGCGCGAGGGCGTCGCCGCGGCCCTCGCGCAGGAGGCGCAGCGTGGTCGCGGCGAGCCGCTCGAGGCCCGCGTCGATGTCCTCGCCCGGTTCCTCCACGAGCCCGTCCGTGAAGAACAGCAGGTGGTCGCCCGGCAGCAGCTCGAGGGTGAGCTGCGCGTACGAGGCCTCGTGGGAGGCGCCGAGGAGAGGGCCCTGCGGCTGCTCCAGGAACGCCGCCCGGTCACCGCGGATCAGCAACGGCGGCAGGTGCCCCGCCCGCACCCACACCAGGCGCCGGTCCCAGGGCTGGTAGCGCGCCATCACCATGGTGGCGGTGGCGGCGCCGGACGACGCGGTGTGGAGCAGGAGGCTGTTGAGCCTGCGCAGGACGTCGGGCAGGGACGAACCGGTGATCGTCATGCCCTTCGTGGTGAACCGCAGCTGCGCCATGGTCCCGACCGCGGACAGACCGTGGCCCGCGACGTCGCCCACCACGAACAGGGCGCTCCCGTCGGGGAGCTCGATGGCGCTGTACCAGTCGCCCCCGACGTTGATCCCGCTGTCGGCGGGGACGTAGGCGACGTCCACGCGCAGCCCGGCCAGCTCCAGGGACTGCTCCGGGATCGGCAGCAGGGTGTCCTGGAGGCGGGCCGCGAGGGTCCGCTCGGCCTGGAGCATGCCGCGCTGGAGGAGGACGGACCGCTCGCTCTCGAGCAGCGCGAGTTCGGTGCCGCGCTGCGCGGTGAGGTCCTGGAAGAAACCGTGCACCTCGACCGGGGTCCCGTCCGCGTCCGTCGTGGCCTCCGCGACGATCCGCAGGTGCCGCACGCCGTAGGAGGTGGTGATCCGGAACGGCTGGTCGATGGGCTCCCCGCCGCTCAGCAGCCGCTCCACGGCCGCGCCCAGCAGCGGGAGGTCGTCCGGGAGGAGGTGCCGCGGCAGCTCCTCCAGCGTCATCGGCCCCTCGCCGGGGTCGCGGTCGAAGATGGCGTAGACCTGCTCGGACCAGGTGATGCTGTCGGTCACCAGGTTCCAGCCCGCCCAGCCGAGGTTGCCCAGGCGCTGCATGTCGGCCAGCCGCCGGACCTCGCGCTCGGTGGTGTCGTGACGCACCCAGGACACGACCAGCCGGTCGCCCAGCCGGGACGCCCGCACCGAGTAGACGGACCGCCGCGGGACGCCCGCGATCACCTCTTCGTAGGTGAAGGGTTCGCCCTCGTACACGGTCCCCGTCGTGAGGGTCTCCAGGTACCCGTCCCACAGCGGGCTCCCGGCCACCGTCGGGTACGTCTCCAGGACCCGGCGGCCCACGAGCTCCTTGCCGCGCCGCCCGGCCACGTCCACCGACTCGGGCGCCGCCGCGTCGATGCGGTAGTCCTCGACCTCACCGGTCCCGGAGCGCAGCGGGGTGAGCAGGATCGCGGGTCCCGTCAGCGCTTCCAGGACCCGCTGGACGGAAGCGACGTCGTCGGTGTCCGGGGCCTGCGCACCGTGGGCCGGCTCGGCCATGCCCAACGGGCCCGCGCACAGCCGCACCGCCCGCCGCAGCAGGGCCCGCGTATCGGCCGCGAAGGGACCCGGCTGCTGCCGGAGGAAGCCGATGGCCGCCCGCGCCGGACCGTCGCCGGGTACGGGGAGCCAGGCGCGCGTGGGCCACCGGTCCGGCGGGTCCCCGATCAGCAGGTAGCGGCGGGCGTCCAGCACCGGATCCTCGAGCCACTGGGCCCGGCCCGCGGCGATGGCCTCGTGGGCGGCGACGCCGGTGAGCGGGGGCACGTGGCGCCACTGGTCGGCCAGCCCGTCGGTGATGCCGGCGCGGCCGGTCAGCTCCAGGCTCCCGGCGGCGCTCAGCGAGTAGATCATCACCGCGTCGACCCCGGCGGCCGCGCCGAGCACGGTCCGCAGGAGCTCCGCGATGTCGTCACCGCCGCTCGCCGTCGCCAGCCCGTCGGCGAGCAGGGCCAGGAGCGGGCGCAGCGCGGCGCCCCGGTCGTGGTGCGCGACGAGGTAGCGGTCGGCGCTGAAGGACGGGATGTGCGAGGGGGTGGGGGAGGGGGCGGCCGGATCCCCGGCCGCGTCCGTGTCCGGGCGACCGGCCTCCGTACCCGGGGGACCGGCGGGCGTGGCCGGGGGCGCGGCGGCGGCCGACGGGGGCGAGCGCACCTGCCCCAGGGTGATCCAGCACTCCTCGAGGAGGCTCCGGCCCCGCGCGGCGGCGTGCGCCAGGAGCCGCTCGTACGCCGCGTCGGCGGAAATGCCCGCCCGGGCCATCACGACGCCCTTGGCCCGCTCGACGACGGCCGTGGTCGCGGCCACGCCTTCCAGGTCCACGACCTCGGCTCGCAGCCTGGCCACCACCTTGGCCAGCGCCAGCACCTCCGGTGCGGCGCCCTCGCCCTCAGGCGCGGCATAGACCTCCACCCCTTGAGCATGCCACGCCCGCGAAGGGCGTGTGCCCACATTCGCGGGCTGCCCCCGCCCTCGCGCGGCCGCCCGCCCCACCGGCCCCCGGAGGGGCCCGGCGCGGGAGCCCGGACGGATGACGAGCGGCGGGTTAGGCTCGGTAGACACCTCGGAGGGACGCTGCGGAAGGGATGGGTCATGTGCCGCTGGCTCGCCTACTCGGGTTCGCCCATGCTGCTCGACGCGGTGCTCTACCAGCCGGAGCACTCGCTGATCAACCAGAGCCTCCATGCCCAGATGGGCGTCGAGTCGACCAACGGCGACGGCTTCGGCATCGGCTGGTACAGCGCGGACGGTGACGGCACACCGGCCATCTTCCGGGACATCGCACCGGCCTGGAACAACCGCAATCTGCGCGAGCTGTCCGCGCACGTCCGCTCCCCGCTCTTCTTCGCGCACGTCCGCGCCTCCACGGGCTCGGCCGTGCAGCAGACCAACTGCCACCCGTTCCGGCACGGACGCTGGATGTGGATGCACAACGGGGCCATCGCGGACTTCCACCGGCTCCAGCGGGACCTGTGCATGGCCGTCGACCCGGCCCTCTTCCCGTCCATCGAGGGATCCACCGACTCCGAGGTGATGTTCTACCTGGCGGTCACCTACGGCCTCGACCAGGACGTCCCGGGCGCGGTGGCCCGGATGGTCGGGCTCGTGGAGCGCCTCGGCAAGGAGCACGGCGTACCCGAGCCGCTCCAGATGACGGTGGCGGTCAGCGACGGCGAGCGGGTCTGGGCCTTCCGGTACTCGACCCAGGGCAAGTCCCGCTCCCTCTTCTACAGCAGCCGCGCCGAAACGGTCCGCGGCCTGCACCCGGAACTGCACTACCTCCGCGAGATCTCCGACGAGACCCGGATCGTGGTCTCCGAGCCGCTGGGAGACCTGCCGGGCGTGTGGAACGAGCTGCCCGAGGCCAGCTACACGGTGATCCCCGCGGGTCCGGGGACGGACTACTTCCCCTTCGTCCCGGAGCTCCCCCCGATGTGAACCGGCCCGGAGGCCCGCGCCCCGGAGGCCCGCGGCCCGGACGCCCGTGGGCCGGACGCCCGTTTGTCGTGACGCGGCCCGGGCAGACGCCGCATCATGTCGGAGCGAACCGAGTCGAAGACGGGATCCGTCACCACCAAGGTGCCGGCGCGGCTGGACCGGCTGCCGTGGTCACGGTGGCACTGGATGATCGTGATCGGGCTGGGCACGGTGTGGATCCTCGACGGCCTCGAAGTGACCGTCGTCGGGAGCATCGCCAGCCGGATCTCCGAGGACGGCAGCGGGCTCGCGATCAGCGACGCCCAGGTCACCGGACTGGCGGCCGCCCTCTACGTGGCGGGCGCCTGCGCGGGCGCGCTGTTCTTCGGGCGCATGACCGACCTCTACGGCCGCAAGAAGCTGTTCCTGGTCACCCTCGGCGTCTACCTCGCGGCGACCGCGCTGACGGCCGTGTCCTTCTCCGCCTGGTGGTTCTTCCTCTTCCGGTTCCTCACCGGCTTCGGTATCGGCGGTGAGTACGCGGCCATCAACTCGGCGATCGACGAGCTGATCCCCAGCAAGTTCCGCGGCCGGGTCGACCTGATCATCAACGGCAGCTTCTGGATCGGCGCCGTCGCGGGGGCCCTGCTGTCGGTCCTCGCGCTGGACACCGGGATCTTCCCGAAGTCGGTGGGCTGGCGCCTGACGTTCGCCCTCGGGGTCGTGCTCGGCCTGGTCATCCTGCTGGTGCGGCGCCACGTACCCGAGAGCCCGCGGTGGATGATGATCCACGGCCGGGCCGAGGAGGCGGAGGCGCTGGTCTCGGACGTGGAGCGGCGGGTCGAGGCGGAGAAGGGCACCCGCCTGCCCGAACCCGAGCAGGCCATCACGGTCACGCAGCGCCACAGCATCGGCTTCGGCGAGATCGCGAAGACCGTCTTCCGGTCCTATCCGCGCCGCGCCGTCCTCGGCCTGTCCCTCTTCGTCGGCCAGGCCTTCCTGTACAACGCGATCACCTTCGGTTTCGGCTCCATCCTCGTCACCTTCTTCCACGTTTCCAGTGGTGTGACCGGCTTCTACTTCGCCGTGGTGGCCTTCCTGAACTTCCTCGGCCCGCTGCTGCTCGGCCGTCTGTTCGACACCGTCGGGCGCCGACCGATGATCGCCGGTACGTACATCCTGTCCGGGGTGCTGCTCTTCGGCACCGCCTGGCTCTTCGGCGCGGGCCGGCTCAGCGCGGTGACCATGACCGCCTGCTGGTGCGTCGTGCTCTTCTTCGCCTCGGCCGGAGCCAGCTCGGCCTACCTGACCGTCAGCGAGATCTTCCCCATGGAGACGCGGGCGATGGCCATCGCCTTCTTCTACGCCATCGGCACGGCGGCCGGCGGCATCTCCGGCCCGCTGCTCTTCGCCGGGCTGACCGCCAGCGGGGTCGTGTCCGACGCGGTGCTCGCCTTCTGCGTCGGGGCCGGGCTCATGGTGGCCGCCGGGCTGGTGGCCGTCTTCTACGCGGTCGCCGCCGAAGGCCGCTCCCTGGAGCAGATCGCCACCCCGCTCTCGGCCCGGACCGCCTCCGAACCCGCGTGAGGCACCGCCCCGCCCGAGGCCGTGGCCCGTCCGGGGCCGTGGCCGCATGAGGCGGCTCCGAGGGGGCAGGCGCCCGCGGAGAGCGCGTCGGTGACGGTGAAAGCGACGGTGACGGCGCGCACGCCGAGGAACGCGAGGTGGAGCACATGGACCGGACCACCCGACCACGGCCCGAGGGCCCCGGGCCCACCCCGGAGAAGCAGGATCCGGTACCCCGCGATCCCGCACCCGGCGGCCCGGCGTCGCCGGGGCCGGCTCCGAAGCCGGGGCCGAAGCCCCATGACCCCCGTCCGGCGCCCGACGGGCCCTCGCCCGGCGAGCAGCCCGCGGTACCGGAACCCCCCGACTGAGCCCCTCCCGACCGAAACCTCCGACCGAAGGAAGTGAACCTGGTGCGCATCGCCTTTCTGACCGCGATCGAGGGCGTGGAAGAGATCGAACTCACCGAGCCCTGGAAAGCCGTCGAACAGGCCGGATGGAACCCACAGCTGGTCTCGACCGAAGCCGGCCGGGTCCGCGCCTACCACCACCTGGACAAGGCGGGCAGTTTCCCCGTCGACCACGTCCTCGCCGGGGACACCTCGGACGCCTTCGACGCCCTCGTGCTGCCCGGCGGGGTGGCCAACCCCGACGCCCTCCGCATGAACGAGCGGGCCGTCGCGTTCGTCCGCAGCTTCTTCGAGGCGGGCAAGCCCGTCGCGGCGATCTGCCACGCCCCGTGGACGCTGGTGGAAGCGGAGGTCGTCCGCGGCCGCACGCTGACCTCCTGGCCGAGCCTGGCCACCGACATCCGCAATGCCGGAGGCACCTGGGTGGACGAACCCGTGCAGGTCTGCGACGCGGCGCCCGGGACCCTCATCACCAGCCGCAAACCGGACGACCTCGACGCCTTCTGCACGACGTTCGTCAAGGAATTCCGCGCCCACCAGGGCTGACGTCCGGACGGTCCAGTACGACGTGCGACCCGCCCGCGGAGGCAGCAAGGTGGGGAGCACCCCCTCCCCAAGGAAGGAACCACCCCGTCATGAGCAAGGCAAAGGCGAAGGCCAAGCAGGTCAAGGGCAAGATCAAGGAGAGCGCCGGCAGCGCCATGGACGACAAGCGCATGCAGGCGGAGGGCAGTGCCGAGCAGATGGGCGGCAAGGCCGAGGAGATGGCGTCGAAGGCCGCGGACAAGATGAAGCGGGACACCCGCAAGCCCTGACCCGGCGTCCGGCTCCGGACCTGTGAGAAGCCGGCCGAACCCGCTGTGCACCACGCGCGGGTCCGGCCGGCTTCTCGTTGTCGTGCGGGGGGCGTGCGGGGGCCGCCCGTTGTCGTGCGGCGCGGTCCGCCCGTCGCCGTGGGGCGCGGTCCGCCCGGGCTCAGGCCGGGTGCCCGGGGGAGAGGTCCACGACGTCGCTGAGCAGCAGCAAGGGCGGCCGCACCGGGCCGGCCGGGCTCTCCGCGACGGGCGAGAGCAGGAATCCGACGTGGTCCCCGCCGTCGACCCGTCCTTCGACCCGGCCGAGGAACCAGGCGCTGACGTCGTCCAGGACCGGCGCGGTCGCGGCGCCGGCCGCGGTGGGCCACCGCCAGCCGATGTGCTCGAACTTGTCGATCTCGTCGCCGGTCCGGCCTCCGAAGAGTTCCGCCGTATCCCTCTGATCGTCCCGCAGGGTGTGCACCGCCAGGTGCGAGGCGTCCCGCGCGACCCGGTACGTACGGTTCGCCTTGGAGAGCCACACCATGAAGCGCGGCGGGTCCATCGAGCACTGGGAGGCGAAGCCCACCAGGCAGCCGGCCATCCGCTCCCCGGCCGCCGTCGTCACGACGTACACGGGGTAGTCGAGCGCGTCGGTGAACGTGTCCAGCTCTCCCATGATCGGCTCCTTGCCTCGTACTGCCGCTCCGCCACCGGACAGCGGCACGATCACGCTATCGCGCACGACGGACGGCGGGCGGTCCGACTCGACCGCCCGCCGTCCTGTCCTGCCGGTCGACCCTCTGCCCGTCGACTCCTTGCCTGTCGTTCCGTCCCGCGCGCCGCTCAGGTGTCGAGCAGCCGGTTGATCAGTGAGCGGTAGGCCCGCAACGCCTGCCTCAGGTCCTCCGTGGCCACCTCTTCACCGCGGTCCCACTGCTTCTCCAGCCCGCTCCGGTGATCGGAGAGGGTGCCCGCGAACGCCTGCATGACCTCGGCCACCAGGGTGTCCGCCGACCGCACCGCCTCTTGGGGCTCGTCCACGAACCGTCCCTGGATCTCGGTCCAGGTGGTCCGGTAGCGCTCCGCTTCCGTGGCGCCGAGCAGCGGCTCGTCCCTGCCCTCAGCGCCCTCCCCGCCTCCCACCACGTCCGCGGACCCGGGCTCCGTCTCGTACGCCCGGTCCTCTCCTCGGCCGGACAGGCCCTGCGCCTCGCGCCCGGGCTCGAACTCCTCGTCGCGTCCCGTCGCGTACTCCTCCTCGCGCCCTGATCCGTCGGCAGCGCCGACGGCGCCCCCGCCCGGGGGGCCGCCCATCGCCCCGTCCCTCGTCCCGCCCGTGGCCTCGCCCGGGAAGACGGCCGCGTCACGGCCACCGGACGGCGCCGGGTGCGCGAGGTCTTCCGTCGTCAGGACGGGCTCGGACGCGCGTCCCGTCCGTTCCTCGTCGTTCTGCATCGTCACCGGCTCCTCTGGTCGGAAAGCAGCTCCTCGAACAGGGCGCGGTAATGCACCATCGCCCCGCGCAGCTCCTCTGTCGTCGCCTCTCCCGCGCCGCTGCGCACCTTGACGGCATGGGCCGCCCGGTACTCCTCCAGCGTGCGGCCGTGCTCCACCGACAGGTCGCGCACCTGTCCCTGGTACCCGTCGGTCGGATAGCCGCGCTCGGCCATCAGCCGGGTCAGCAGGTCGTCGGCCCGCGCCACGGATCCGTCGGGCTGGTCCACGAACTGCTGCTGGACGGCGCTCCACTCGTCCGCGTACTGGTGCCGCCGCTCGGGCGGCAGCTCCTTGATGTCCAGCTGGTCGTGCCGCTCCTCGCGGGCCCGGAGGTCCCGCTCGGCGGACAGCCTGCCGCCCTGCTCATCGACGGTGCGGTCGTACTCCGGTCCGAACCGTTCGCGCAGGTGGCGTCTCCTCGCCAGCATCCACAGCAGCGCCGTGAGCGCGATCACGACCACCGCCGCCACGACGATGACGGCTATCAGCGAATTGGTTGACATCTCCGGCCTCCGTCCCGGGGGCTCTCTGCGTTGTCTCCGTGAGGCGCGGCTGCCCCGGTGAGCGCGCAGCAAACGCCCACGCGACCGTACGGAGCCGCCCGGCGGCCCGGGGGTTTGGACCCACCGTCGTGGAGCAGGCGCCCTGCGAAGCGAAAACCCCGCAAGCAGGAGGGACGTGGCATGGCCGCGGACAAGCAGGCACACCAGGACGTCGTCGCCCTGATCCTCGAGGACCACCGCACCATGGAGGAGCTCTTCCGTCGGATGCGCAGTGTGGAGTCGGACCGGGCGGGCGCCCTCACCGAGTTCTCCGCCCTGCTCATCGCGCACGGTGAGGCCGAGGAGGCCGAGGTCTACGGCGCGCTGAAGAGGTTCAAGGACGTCGACAACGAGGAGGTCGAGCACGGCTCCGAGGAGCACGCCGAGGGCAACGCGGCGCTCCTGGCGCTCCTCGAGGTGTCCGAGGTGGGCTCCGACGAGTGGGACGCGCGCCTGGAGGACCTGGTGAAGGCGATCTCCCACCACCTGGACGAGGAGGAGCGGACCATCCTCAACGGCGCCAGGGAGAACGTCCCGGACGAGCGCAGGGCCGAGCTCGGGGCCGCGTTCCTGCGCGAGCGCGAGCGGCAGCTGGCCGCCGACTGCGGGAGCATCGACAACGTGCGCGCCATCGTACGGGGATGACGGCCACGGGGGGCGACGGCGTCGGCCGGGACGAGGAGACGCGCAAGACGGTGTGGGTCGCGCTCGCCGCGAACCTCGCCATCTGCGTGGCCAAGGGCGTGGGGGGAGTCGTCGCCGGCTCCCCGGCGCTGCTGTCGGAGGCGGCGCACTCGATCGCGGACAGTCTGAACGAGGTCTTCCTGCTGGCCTCCCTCAAACGCAGCCGACGCCCGGCCGACGCGCGCCATCCGTTCGGATACGGCATGGAGCGCTTCTTCTGGTCCCTTCTCGCCGCCGTGGGCATCTTCGTCACCGGCGGCTGCTTCTCCGTCTTCCAGGGCATCGAGGCCTTCCGCTCGGACGGTTCCGAATCGCGCGGCGGCTACCTCATCGGTCTGGCCGTGCTCGTCCTCGCCCTGGCCGCCGAAGGGGCCTCGCTCGCCCGGGCGCTCCTCCAGGTCCGCCGCGCCGCCCGGGCGGCCGGCCACGGCATGGCGGCCGAGATCCGGGCGGGCCGCGATCCGGCGCTGCGGACCGTGCTGGCCGAGGACAGCACCGCCTGCGCCGGTGTGCTCCTGGCGATCATCGGCATCGCCCTGCACATGGCGACGGGCGAGATCGCGTACGAGGCCTGCGCGTCCATCCTGATCGGCCTCCTGCTCGTCTACGTCGCCTACACGCTCGGCCGGGAGGCCCGCGCCCAACTGGTCGGCGAGGCAGCCGATCCGGCGATCCAGCGGGAGGTGCGCGAGTTCCTGACGCGGCAGCCGGAGATCGACTCCGTGACCGCCCTGCTGACCATGCGGCTGGGCCCCGACGCGGTCATGGCGGCCGTGCGCGTCGACCTGACGCCGGGCTACGACAGCGAGACCGTGGAAGACGCCATGGTGCGCATCCGGCACGAGATGCGCGGCCACTGGCAGGAGCTGGACCAGGTGTTCCTCGACGTGACGGACGCGGCGTCAACCCGCCACGGCGCGGCCGCCGACGGTCACGCGGGTCCGTGAGTTGAGTGAGTGGGCGGGCGGGTGGAGGGTGAGTGAGTGAGTACGAGGACCGCCCGGGCTGAGTACGACCGCCCAAGCGCGCGGGGGGCCCGGGGCGCTTCTCTGTACCCATGAGCGAAACCCCCTCACTTACCGGCGACGAGCGCACCGACGACACGGCCCCCGTCGGCGCCGGAGTGGCCCTCCTGTGGACGACGTCGCTGGCCGTCCTCCTCGTCCCCTTCGCCCTCCTCCTCGGCGCGATGGCGCCCATGGCGACGGACTCCTGCGGCCCGGACGACTGCGGGCGGGCCATGGAGACGACGCTGGACATCGTCATCGCCTGCTGGTTCGCGAGCTGGACGCTCACCCCGGTGCTGGTGGTGGCCTCCTGGCTGTTCCCCAGCCGCCCCTGGTACGCCCGGGTGCGCCGGTACTCCGGCCGGCTCGCGCTCGTACCGCCGGTGATCGTGCTCCTGCTCGTGTTCACGCTGTAGCGCCCCGCCCGTCGGGCCCCGGGCCGGTGTGCCGATGCCGAGCGGCTGCCGCGTCGGCCAGTGCGAAAGCTGTGTCACCCAGGTCGTGCGGGGCGCGGTCACCCATCTGGTCACGCCCTCCGAGGACCTCCCCGAAGACCAGTGCCTCACCTGCCGGTCCGTCCCCGCCGGTGACCTCACCCCGGACGCCTGAGCGGGTGCGCCCGTCGAGGAGGTCCTCCTCGACGGGCGCGCACCGCGGCTGTCGCCGGCCGGGTGAAGCCGGCGGTCAGACCGCTACCGGGTCCTTCTCCTCCGACGTGTCGGCGACCGGGGCCTCGGACACGGCCGCGGGCGCCGTCTCCGGCGCCGCGGGACGGGGCGCGGAGTACATGACCGAGCCCTGCTTGTTCTCCTTCTCGATGAGCCCCTTCTTGGCGAGGGCTTCCAGGGTGTTGCGCACCACCTGGGTGGAGGCGGGGCGGCCCGGGTGCGCCTCGGCCAGCTCGGCGGTGACCTCGCTGACCATGCGGGGTTCCGCGGCGCTGACGAGGAGGGCCAGGACGAGTTCACGCCGCGGCGGCTCCGCGGGGCCGCCCGTCCGCGGTTGGGCCGCCCGCGTCTCGACCGTCGGCGTCCCGGTCGTCTCCGTCCCGGTCGTTTCCGTCCCGGTCGGCCGCGGCGCCGCGGTGGTGGCCTTGCGCGTCGCGGTCTTGCGGGCGGTGGCCTTGGCCGCGGTGGCCTTGGGCGTTGCGGTCTTGGCGGCGGCGCTCTTGGCCGCCGCGGCCTTGGGCGACGCGGTCTTGGGCGACGCGGTCTTGGCGGCCGGGCCGGACGCCGCGCCCGCCTCCACGGCCTTCCCGGGCCGCGCCGTCTTCCTGCCCACCGTGCGACCGGTGGCCTTCTTCGCCCGCCGCGGCTGCGGAACGGCCACCGGGGCCTCCGCGCGCGCGTCCAACGAGTCGTCAGCGGCCGGGGGCAGTGTGCCCTGCATGCCGGAGAGCCAGTTCTCATCGGCCTTCAGCTGCTTCAGCCGGGACTCGAGGTCCGTGAGCTGCGCGGAGAGGTGCTCCTGCTCCTTGCGGTTGGTCTCGAGATCGGCGGCGAACCGCTCTGCGTACACATTGTGGA
Organism: Streptomyces sp. NPDC002138; assembly: GCF_040296485.1. Classification (NCBI taxonomy): domain Bacteria; kingdom Bacillati; phylum Actinomycetota; class Actinomycetes; order Kitasatosporales; family Streptomycetaceae; genus Streptomyces; species Streptomyces sp. NPDC002138. The sequence goes on from NZ_JBEOXE010000003.1 coordinate 118,066, forward strand.
TGGGCGTGCTGTCAGGCTCGATGGCCATTGCGGCTCACTCTCCTCGTACCTCACGGTGTTGCTGCCCGATGGTATTCACCATCAGACACCCGCAGTTCATTCCCAGGAAAGTCCTCCGCACTCCTCCCGTGTGTGAATGCCGAGGTCCGTCCCACCGTACGGCGCTCATGTCGCCGCCGATGTGCCGGTCGACGGGTGCAAGATGAGGGCATGAGCGACCGCGACGAATTCCAGGCGTGGGTCCGGACAACGTTGTACGAGGCGGAGCTCGCGCTGCACAACGGCGACGCGGCTCCCCGCCGGGCCCTTTGGTCACGCAACGAGCCGGTGAGCGTCCTGGGTGCATGGCGCAACGCCTACGGCAGGCCGGAGTTGGAGGAGCTCTTCACCTCTCTGGAGCAGAGTTTCTCCCACTGCACCTCGTACGTCTTCGAGCTCCAGGCGTACGACGTGGTGGGCCACATGGCGTACACGGTCGGCCTGGAGCACACCTCGGCCTCGGTGGACGGCCGACCGCGCACCTACACGCTGCGGGCCACCCAGGTGTACCGCCGCGAGGACGGCGCGTGGCGGGTGGCCCACCGCCACGGCGACACCGTGGCCGACACGGCACGGGAAGCGCCCGCGGACCCCGCTGCCCGGTCCTTCCGGCTCCGCCGGAGCCGGAAGGGTGGGCCAGACGTTCTCAAGCAGTGATCGTAGCTCTCTGGTGACAGGCGCATCCGCCGTGTAGCTTTTCCCCCAGCTGTCGTGGTTCGCAGTCCCTGCCCGCGCCCTGGCGTGGGCGTTTTGCTGTGCAGTGCCGGACCAGGGCGATCACCTCCGGGTCCGCGTGGTGCGGATCCGACATCGACTGAGAGGCATCATCATGGCCAGCGGAACCGTGAAGTGGTTCAACTCCGAAAAGGGCTTCGGCTTCATCGCGCAGGACGGCGGCGGTCCGGACGTCTTCGCGCACTACTCCAACATCAACTCCACCGGCTACCGCGAGCTCCAGGAAGGCCAGGCCGTGACCTTCGACATCACGCAGGGCCAGAAGGGCCCGCAGGCGGAGAACATCACCGCCGCCTGACCAGTCCGGTCACAGCCGCCCGCCCCGGAGCCCAGGCTCCGGGGCGGGCGGCTCGGCGTGGCACCTGCGTGGCGCCCGCGGCCTCGGCTCAGTGGCCGAGGGCGCGCTTCAGCTCGGCCTTGTCCATGGTGGAACGGCCCTCGATGTTGCGCTGCCTGGCCTCGTTGTAGAGCTGTTCCTTCGTGGGGCCCTGCGCACCGCTGTGCGAGCGCTGCCCGCCGCGCTTGGAGGACGACATGTCCTCGATGGAGGAGCGGCTCGCGGTCTTCGATTCACCCGCGCGGGCCCGTTCCTTGTTGACCGTGCGGGCGGCGATCTCCTTCGCCCGCGCCGCGGACTCGCCGCGCTCCTCCGCGGACTCCTTGATGTGCTCGTACTGCCGTTCCCGCTTCGGGGAGGATCCTCGGGGCATCACGTTTCCTTCCCTCACCCGCCCGGCCCTCTGCCGGGCTGTACGGGCGCCTACCCGGCCCCGGGCCGCTCAGCCACCCGGCGGCCGACGAACGCTCGGGCCCACCCAGCGGGTGCGTGCCGCGCGGGACCGACGCACCATGGCCGTGTACGGGCCCCACGGCGAAGGAGACGAGCGTGCTCGATGCGAAGGCCGGTCAGCCGGCTGCCGGGGCCGCGGGCGGGGGAACACGGCGCCTGCTGATCGTCCGGCACGCGAAGGCCGTCCCCAAGGGGGAGACCGAGGACTTCGACCGGGCCCTGAGTGACTGTGGCCGCGCCGACGCCCCGGAGACCGGGCGGTGGCTGGCCGACTCCGGCTACACGGCCGAGCTGGCCCTGTGCTCGCCGTCCCGCCGCCCGCGCCAGACGTGGCAGCTGATCCAGGGCGCCCTGGCGGCGCCGCCCCCGGCCCTGTATGACGACCGGCTCTACGACGCCGCTCCGACCACGCTGGTCGGCGTTCTGGCGGCGCACGGAGGGACCCTCGGCAGCGTCCTCCTCGTCGGTCACAACACGGGACTGCACGAGCTGGCCGTGGCCCTGTGCGGGCACGGGCCGCCCGACCTGATGGAACGGCTACGGGCGCGCTTTCCCACCTCCGGCGTCGCGGTGGTGGACTTCCCGGGCGGCTGGGACGCCATCGCCGCGGGCGACGGCACCCTCAAGGCCTTCTGGTCCCCGGCCGACCGATAGCACCGAGGGGCGGGGCCGGCGCCGCTCCGGGCGCGCCGCCGCGCCCTGCGCACCTACATGTGCGGCTGGCCGTAGTAGCGGGCGAACTGTTCGCGCGGGCCGGCCTCGCCGAGGTGTTTGCCCTCGTCGTACTCGGGCGCGTTCTTGATCTGTTCCTTGGTCCGGTTGACGTAGACCTTCTTCCCGGCCGTGTCGATCCGGCCGATGGTCCCGGCCGGGAGCAGCACGTGCCTGCCGAAGATCCAGCCCCCGGTGTCGACCACGAGGTAGGACGCCCCCACGCCCTCCGAGTGCTTGTCGATCTTTCCGATGCCGCCGTCGGTCGCCTCGACCTTGTAGCCGATCAGGTCGAGGCCCGTCCGGTGGCCGATGTCCTGCCCGTAGCCCCAGATGTCTTCCACGCTCATCGCGCCCGCCTCGGTTCTCCGTCGTCGTCCGCGGGGCTCGTCCAGCGCCTCCGCCCCTTGACGGGGCCCGGGGCCGGATCGGGCCGGTCGAGGCGGCTCGCCTCGTCCGTGTCCGCCGCGGCCGTACGGTCGTCGTCACGGCGACGGTCGTCGTCACGGGGCTCGGCGCGCCGCGCGGCCCGTCCCGCCTCGTGCCCGTCGTGCGGAGGTACGCCTCCGGCGCCACCCTGCTCGTCCATGGCGGTCTCCTCCTCTTTCCCTGGTACTCCCGGGCGGCTGCCCGCCCCCCGGCGGGCGAAACCCGGCCGGTCCCCGTGCGGGACGACCCCGCGCGGGACCCTCAGTGCAGGACGCTCACCGCGCGGGCGATGACCAGGAGCGAGGTCATCAGGGCGGCCACGCTCTGCACGGCCATCAGGAGTTTGGCCCGGGTGGACAGCGGCATGGTGTCCGTCGGACTGAAGGCGGTGGAGTTGGTGACGGACACGTACAGGTAGTCCGTGAGCGTGGGCACCCAGTCGGAGGACTTGCTCGCCCCGTCCGCGACCTCGCCGACGGCGTCGTCGTTCTCGTCCTGCGAGAAGCGGAAGTCCGCCAGCGGGAGCTCCTCCCGGGGCAGCTGGGTCCGGCTGACCGGGCCGCCCCGGTCGAGTTCCCAGTACGCGAGACCGAAGGCGATGATGTTCGTCAGCCAGACCTGGAGGGCCGCGATCAGCAGCGAGCGGCCGTCCGAGGCCTGCGCGTGGACCAGCTCGTAGACGAGCAGCCCGAGGGCGACCAGATTGCTCGCCGCGATGGTGAGCACGAGCCCGAGGGACAGCACGCGGAACGTCCTCGTCTGGCGCGTCAGCCGTTTCGGGTTGATGGCGATGAGCGGCAGCAGGAGCAGCACCTCCAGCGCGGGCAGCACGTAGCGGGGGGTGACCAGGAGCTGCTGCGGGAGGGCCACGTAGAGGCCGATCGCCGCGATGGTGGCCACGACCGCCGGGATCCGGGCCTCGCCACGCCGTTCGTGCCGGGGGTGAAGCGTGGGGGCCGTCGCTCGATCACGATTACGGGCCATGGCGGTCCTGCCTCTCGTTCCGCGGGAACCGCGTCACTTCCCGTTCGGTTCCTCCTCGGCCGGAGCCGACGTCAAGGCGATGGCCTCCACGTCGATGCTGTCGGCGAGGTCGTCCAGTACACCGGCCAGACTGTCCACCAGCCGGCGGTCGACCGTCTCGTCTTCGTCCGCCGAGCGCACCCAGTCCACGGCGATGGTCCGGAGCAGCGCGGTGACCTGGTCAGCGGGGATCACCGGGCCGCCGTGGTCCCCCGGGATCAGCGGAATGGTGACCTTGATCATGAAACCGCCTCCCGGGGACCCGCGCGTGGATGCGGCGGGTCGTAGATGCCGTCGGCGACCGGCGAGGGCCGTCGACGGCGACAGGTTGTCCGCGCAGCGCCTACCCCCGGCCGCACATGCCAACCTCCCACGATCGCCGGGCGCCCGCACGGCCGAGGAGCGGGGCCCCGCTCCTCGGCCGTGCCGCGGGGGGTGGGGGTGGGCCGTTCGAGGGGTCGGGCCCGCGGGGAGGGTTTCGTCCGGCCCGATGGCGGTATGCGCAGCCCATGGTGCGAATCGGATACACGATGATGACCGAGCAGGCAGGCCCGCGGGAGCTGGTGTCCCACGTGGTGGGAGCGGAACGGGCGGGGTTCGATTTCTCCGTGATCTCGGACCACTCGTTCCCCTGGCTGGCCTCGCAGGGACACGCTCCGTACGCCTGGAGCGTGCTCGGCGCGGCGGCGCAGGCGACCTCCCGGATCCCCCTGATGACGTACGTGACCTGCCCGACCTTCCGCTACCACCCCGCGGTCGTCGCCCAGAAGGCGGCGACCCTGCAGATCCTCTCCGAGGGCCGGTTCCGGCTGGGGCTGGGCTCCGGGGAGAACCTGAACGAGCACATCGTCGGCGCGGGCTGGCCCGCCGCGCAGGTCCGCCTGGAGCGGCTCGAGGAAGCCGTCGACATCATCCGGCGGATGTTCACGGGCGAGTACGTGAACCACCACGGCGAGCACTTCGACGTCGAGAACGCCAAGCTCTGGGACCTCCCCGACGAGCTGCCCCCGATCGGGATCGCCGTCTCCGGCCCCCGCTCCTGCGAGCTGGCCGGCCGGCACGCCGATCTCGTCATCGCCACCGAACCCGAGGCGGACCTGCTGCGGCGGTTCGACGCCCACGGCGGCGCGGGCAAACCGCGCGTCGGCCAGCTCCCCGTCTGCTACGACCCCGACCGCGAGGCGGCCGTGGCCCGCGCGCACGACCAGTTCCGCTGGGCCCTCGGCGGCTGGAAGGTCAACGCCGAACTCCCCGGCCCCGCGAGCTTCGACCAGGCCGCGGAGCACACCCGGCCGGAAGACGTGGCCGAGGCCGTCCCGTGCGGCGACGACGTGGACGCCTTCGTCGACGCGGTACGTCCGTACGCGGAGGCGGGGTTCACCGAGGTCGCCCTCGTCCAGATCGGCGGCGACCACCAGGAACCCTTCCTGGAGTGGGCCGAGGCCAAGCTCCTGCCCGCGCTGCGCGATCTCTGAGGGGCGCGTCACCATGGACCGCGCCGCCCTCTTCGACGTCGACGGAACACTCACCGACACCAACCACCTCCACGTCGTCTCCTGGTGGGAAGCCCTGCGCCAAGGCGGCCACCAGGTGCCCACCCACGCCGTCCACCGCGCGATCGGCCTGCCCGGCGAGGACCTCCTGGACCACCTGCTCGGCGAGGATCGGGACCGCTCCGGCGACGAGCGGCTGAGCGCCGCCCACGACACCCTCTACGCCGAGTACTTCCACCGGCTCACGGCCTTCGACGCGGCCGCCGACCTGCTCCGTACCCTGGCGGGAGCCGGATGGAAGGTGCTGCTCGTCACCTCGGCCAAGAACAGCGAGCTCGAGGCCCTGCGCGAGGCCATCGGCGCGGACGACGCCCTCACCGACACCGCGACCTCCGACGACGTCGAGCAGGGCAAGCCCGCGCCCGACCCCGTCCGGCACGCCCTGGATCTGGCGGGGGTGGCGCCCGAGCGGGCCGTGTTCGTCGGCGACTCCGTCTGGGACATGAAGGCGGCGACCCGGGCGGGCGTGGCCGTGGTCGGCCTGCTGTGCGGCGGGATCTCCCGGAAGGAGCTGGAGGAGGGCGGGGCGGCCGCCGTCTACCAGGACCCGGCCGGTCTCCTGGCCGCTCTCGACGCCAGTCCGTTCTCCCGGGTGCCCGCCTGAACCGGGGGTGATCAAGCGGCATCGGGGTAGCCGCGACAGGTGATGACGCTTGGTGTCGAAGAAGAGTATTTGCTGCTGGACCCGGCCACGGGGCTGCCCGCGCCGCTCGGGGAGGAGGTGCGCCGGGCCGCCGGCCTCGGAGTCTTCGCCGAGCGGGACGAGGTACAGGACGAGCTGCTGCTGGCCCAGGTCGAGGTGGCCACGGCCGTGTGCTCGACCCTCGAGGAGGTGGGCGGCCACCTGCTGCGCCTGCGCCATGCGGTGGCCTCGGCCGCCGAGGCGTACGGCTGCCGCGTCGCGGCCACCGGGGCGGCGCCGCTGCGGGGGTCCGTACCCGTCCCGGTAACGCCGACACCGCGCTACCTGCGGATCGGGGGAGAGGCCCGGCAGCTGGTCGACGAACAGCTCATCTGCGGGATGCACGTGCACGTCGCCGTCCCGGACCCGGAGACGGGCGTGGCGGTGCTGAACCGGATCAGGGTGTGGCTGCCGACGCTGATGGCCCTCTCCGCCAATTCACCCCTGTGGGACGGGCGCGACACCGGGTTCGCGAGCTGGCGCACCATCGTGTTCGGACGCTGGCCCGTGAGCGGCCCGCCGCCGTTCTTCGAGGACGCGGCCGACTACGAACGCCGCCTGGAGGCGCTGGTGGCGTCCCAGGTGATCGCCGACCGGGGGCAGGTCTACTGGCAGGCCCGGCTCTCGGACCGCTACCCCACCGTCGAGGTGCGGTGCCTGGACGTCCAGCTGCGCGCCGACGACGCGGTCATGCTCGCGGGCATCGTCCGCGCGCTGGTCGCCACGGCGATCGCGGAGGCGAAGGACGGCATCCCGCCGACCGCGCTCGTACCGGAACTGGTGCAGGCGGGGAACTGGCACGCGGCCCGGCACGGCCTGAACGGCACGCTGGTCGACCGGTACGGACATCCGCACAGCAGCGGTGACGTGCTGTGCGCGCTGCTGACCCACATCACACCGGCCCTGGAGGAATCCGGGGACCTGCGCCAGGTCAGCGGCCTCATCCACCGGCTGCTGCGGGAGGGCACCCCCGCCGACCGCCAGCGCAGGGCCCTGGCGGAGGGCGGGGTGCAGGGGCTCCTCGACCTGATCACCGGTGTGGAGGAGCCCGGGTGAGGCCCCTCCCGGTGGGTCAGGACGACGGCGGGTAGGGCGCTGCCTTGAGCTGCCGGGCCAGGTGGGCCGTGTTGGCCGCGAGGGTCCTGGTCGTGCCCGCGGTGGCTTCCGGGGTCTTGTCGAGGTCCTGGTAGTCGGTGCCTTGCATGGCTTCACCGACCCAGTAGGTGACGGCGTTCGGGGCGAGCGAGAAACCGACGTCGTTCAGGCCCTGGAAGAGGTCGGCGCTGACCTTGTGGGCGCCGTCCTCGTTGCCCACGACGCACACCGCGGCGACCTTCCCGTAGGTGAGCATGCGGCCCCCGTCGTCCGTCTCGGAGATCTCCGCGTTCAGGCGCTCCAGCACCCGCTGGGCGATGCTGGAGGCGTGACCCAGCCAGATCGGCGTGGCGAGGACGAGGATGTCGGCGCCCAGGACCGTGTCCCGGATCCCGGGCCAGGCGTCGCCGTCACCCATGTCCGTCTCCACACCGGGCTTCACGTCGTGGTCGGCGATCCGGATGGTCTTGCCCGTGACCCCGTGCTCGGCGAGCGCGGCCATGGTCTGTTCGGCCAGCAGCTGGGAGCTGGAGGGGGCGGGGGAGGGGGAGAGGGTGCAGACGAGGGCGACGGCGCGCAGCGGGGTGTGCGAGGAATTCGATGTGGTGTCCATGGGTCCCGGCTACCCGGACACCCGGTCCGTATCCGGGGCCGGCGCGGACCGGGGCGGGTTCCCTCAGACCGGCAGGCTGAGTTCGAAGCCGCTGCGGGGGAGCGTGGGCATGCGGGACAGGGGAATGGTCAGGTCCTGGTCGGGGACGTCGTAGTCGAGCCGCGCCAGTTCCGTGACGAGGGCCGAGAGCGCGGTCACCGTGATGTCCTCGCCGGGGCAGCGGTGGCCCGCCGAGGGGTCGCCGCCGCCCTGCGGGACCAGGTGCTCCAGGTGGCTGTCCGCGCGGGTGAAGCGGTGCGGGTCGAACCGGTACGGGTGGTCCCACAGGCCGGGGTCGTGGTTCTGCCCGTACAGGTCGAGCAGGACCAGGCTGTCCTTCGCGACGTCCTCGCCGTGCCAGGTCAGATCCTGGGCCGCGAGGCCGCCCACGAAGGGGGCGAACGGGTAGAAGCGCCGTACCTCGTGGCTGAACGCCTCGGCGTAGGCGCCGGCCGTGCCGGAGCGCAGGAGGTCGCGGTGGTGGGGCCAGCGGTACAGCGCGTGCGCGGCGAAGGTGGCGAACCAGGCGATCGCGACCGTGGGCCGGATGACGTTCAGCAGCTCGACCGCGGCGGTGTGCGGGTCCAGCAGGCCGCCGACCGGGTCACGGTGGCGGGCCACGGTCTCCAGGGCGGAACCCCGGGCCCCGGGATCCGGCGTCTCGCGGACCCGCACGACCAGGGCCGCGAGGGACTCCTCCTGGCGGGCGCGGGCCCGCCGGGCGCGCAGGTGCCGGGGGCCGGGCGTGGCGAAGCCGTCGACCATGGCCGTGCAGTCGTGGGCCAGCTCCGCGGCGCTCACGTCGGTGAGCGGGACCCCCGCCCAGTCGCACACGGCCAGAGCGAGGACCTTGGACACCTCGTCGAAGAGCACCACCGGGTCCTCCGTCCACCCGGCCACCGCTTCGCGCCACCGTGCGCCGACGCGCTCACCGAGCGCGGCGACCCCGCCCTCGTCCTTCAGGAGGGCCAGGAACATGGCCTTGCGGGCCCGGTGCGCGTCACCGTCGAGGGTGTGCACGGCGCCGTGCCCGAAGAGGGTGTCGAGGACGGGATCCGGCAGCGCGGCCGTCCGTACGACGTGGTGCTCGTCGTAGAAGAACGCGACCGCGTCCGGGCCGCGCAGCGCGATCGTCGGCCGTCCCAGCAGACGGGTCCTGAGCACGTCGCCCGCTTCCCTGCGCATCCGGTTGGGCAGCCACGCGTACCCGTGCGTCATCAGACCGAGGGTGCTGTCGTGCCACGGGGCCACGGGATTCTTGAAAGAGGACATGCTGCGCGGCTACCCACGGTGCCCCGGGCCATACCAAAGGGCGGACCGGAGCCCCCCGGACCGCGTGATCCCCTGATTTCGGGGGAGGCGCCCCACAGCACCCGCGGCGGCCCCCGGCCGTGCCGCCGCGCCCCGCACGAGAGCGCGCCGTAACGAGAGAACGCGCCGAACGAGAGAAGGAGAGGCCCCACCATGAGTGACTCCGACGCCCGCGGTGACGACGTCTACCAGCCCCAGCCGGAGGACGAGCGCTCCGAAGGCCAGCCCGACATGGACGGCAGCGTCGGAGAGCCCGACACCGACGCCATCCTGGACACGGGGTACTCGCCGCCCGAACGGCCCTACGCCAGCGATCGGCACGCCACCACCGAGCGGGAGCAGGAGCTCGGGGAGAGCCTCGACGAACGCCTCGCCCGCGAGATCCCCGATCAGCAGCCCCCGCCGGGCGACGGGATCGGGGACCTCGCCGACGGGGAGGGCGAGCCGGTCGACCCGCAGGCGGGCGGCCGCCGCGCCGGCAGGCTGGCCCCGGTCACCGGCTCCCCGCGCGAGAACAACGTGCTCGCCCAGGACGTGGGCATCGACGCCGGCGCCGCCTCCGCGGAGGAAGCGGCCATGCACGTCATCGAGGACCCGCTGGAGGAATGAGACCCCGCACCGGCCCCGAAGCCGTGTTCACGGGCGCCGGGGCCGGCCCGGGAAGTCCGGCCACCCGGGCGATGCGGGCGCAGCCGGTCTTGAACAGCGGCTGCTTGGAGGACGGGTCCCAGGTGGTGGGCGTGAGTTCGTTGGCGGCCCGGTGATGACCGTCCTCCTCGGGGGCGTCCCAGTATCCGTAGTGGAACGGCAGGAAGAGGACGCCCTCGCGGATGCCCGTGATGCGGGCCCGGGCCCGGACCGTACCGCGGCGGGTGGTGACCTCCGCGAGGTCGCCCTCCGCGATCGCGGCCGCCGCCGCGTCGGCCGCGGAGACCTCGATCCACATGTCGGGGGCCGCGGACCGCAGCCGCGGTACGCGGCCGGTTCGCGTGCGGGTGTGGAACTGGAACAGGGTCCGGCCCGTGGTGACCCACAACGGGTAGTCCTGGTCGGGCTGTTCGGGCGGGGGGACGTACGCGGCGGCGCGCAGGACCGCCTTGCCGTCCGGATTCAGGGCCCGGTACGCGTCCTGGTCGAGCGGAGTACCCGTGAAGAGGTCCCGGCCGTAGCTCTCGCAGTCCTCCGGGCGGCTGCGGAAGTCCCCCCGCGTGTAGAGGCGTTCGGTGCCTTCCGGGTGTTCGGCGGTACAGGGCCACTGGATGCCACCGCGCTCGCGCAGCAGGGCGTAGCTCAGCCCGCTGTAGTCGCAGGGGCGGCCCCGGCTGCACTCCTTCCACGCCTCGAAGACCTCCTCCGGTTCCCGCCAGGGGGCGAGCGGCGCGCCGTGCGCGTCGCGCAGGTCCATCCGGCGGGCGAAGTCCAGGAAGATCTCGAGGTCGGGGCGGGCCTCTCCGGGCGGTTCGACCGCCTTGAGGGAGAGGTGCACGGTGCGGTCGGCGTTGGTGAAGGCGCCGGTCTTCTCGCCCCAGCCCGCGGCGGCCAGCACCACGTCGGCCAGCTCGGTCGTCTCCGTCGGGAACAGGTCCTGCACGACGAGGAAGAGCCGGTCCTGACCCAGCACGCCGCGGATGCGCTCCAGCTCGGGCAGGGACACCGCGGGATTGCTCCCGGAGACCCACAGCATGAGCAGCGAGCCTTCTTCGGCGAGGCGGACCATCTCCATCAGGTGGGTGGGCGGCCCGTCGTGCGGGATGCGGTCGGGAGTGAGGTTCCAGACCTCCGCGAGCTCCTCGATGTGGCGCGGGTTGGCCCAGTTCCGGAAACCGGGCAGGTCTCCGTCGGCGCCGCATTCACGGGTGTTCTGGGCGGTGGGCTGGCCGTTCATCTGGAGCAGGCCGCAGCCGGGACGCCCGAGCATGCCGCGGATCAGGTGCAGGTTGTTGACCTGGACGGCGGCGGCGGTCGCCTGGTGGGACTGGTAGAAGCCCTGGAGCACCGTGGACAGCAGCCGCCCGGCCTGGCCGAGCAGGCGGGCCGCCGCGCGGATCTGTTCGGCGGGTACCCCGGTGGCCTCGGCGGCGGCCTCGGCCGGGAAGCCCGCCACCTGGCGGGCGAGGCCGTCGTAACCGGTGACATGGGCCTCGATGTACGCCGTATCGGTCCAGCCGCCCGCGATCACCTCGTGCAGGAGGCCGTTCATCAGGGCGAGATTGGTGCCCGGCTTCGGCTGGAGGTGCAGGGTCGCCGCCTGCGACACCGGCCCCGGCCGGGGATCCACGCAGAGCACGACGGGCGGGTCGGGCCCGGCGACCCGGTCCAGGATCCGGCTCCAGAGCACGCCTTGGGTCTCGGCCATGTTGTGCCCGAAGAGCGCGATGGTGTCGGCGTGGTCGATGTCGGTGTACGAGCCGGGCTGCCCGTCGCAGCCGAACGATTCCTTGAGCGCCTCGCCCGCGGTGGCCGTGCACAGCCGGGTGCTCCCGTCGAGGTGCTTGGTCCCGAGGCCGCCGTGCGCGATGAGGGAGAGGGCGTAGTACTCCTCCAGGAAGAGCTGGCCGCTGGTGTAGAAGCCGATGGAGGCGGGACCGGGCCCGTCGAGCAGCGCCCGGGTGCGGTCGGTGATCCGCGTCATCGCGGTGTCCCAGTCGGTCTCCCGCTGTACGCCGCCTGCGCCGCCCTCCCGGACCAGCGGCCGGGTCAGGCGGTCGGGGGAGGCGAGCGCCTGCCAGCCGTACAGGTCCTTGGGGTCGAGGCGGCCGTGGTTCACCCGGTCCCCGGCCCGGCCCCGGACGCCGACGAGTCGGCCGTCCCTGACGGCGAGCTCCATCGCGTCCCCGTTGGAGTGGAGGTTGGAGGCCGTCGGGACCCACCGGTCGACCCTGTCGACGGGACCGGGATTCCTTCCGTCCGGGCCCGCGCCGTCCGGGCCGTCCGGCCCCGCGCCGTCGACGACGTACGAGTCGACGCGGACGGGCCAGGACTCGCCGCGGCCGTACGGGGTCCGTCGGCCCCAGGGCTCGGCGATCCGGTCGGGGGGCGGCTCGGGGGAAGCGGCGGCGGAGCGTTCGCGGTCCCGTTCTCTGGCCATGGCGCGCGCCTGCCCGGTTCCCGGGCCGCCATGCCCGCGGGCCCGTGCCGCGGCCGGCGGGCAGCAGGCGGCCCTGCCCGTGGGGTGCCCGTTGTGTGGCAACTCCGGGGGTCAACGCGGTGGTGGGCGCGGACCGGTTCGGAGGACCGGCGTCGGCAGCGCGCGTGTACGCCGCCCCGCCGCGCCGCCGACCTGCTACACAGCAGGACCCCGTACAGCACGCGTAGGGGGCAACCGGTGCGAAGGAGCGGTCGGATGAACTACCCAGCGCAGCAGCCCAGGATTCCCGCGTCCACGTCCGACTCCGAGTCCGCGTCCGAGTCCGCGCGCCCCGTGGACGGTCCGCGGGGCGCGCAGGAGACGCGCGCCGCCCTCGCCCGGGCCACCGGCGTGCTGATGGCCCTCGTCCCCTGCACCACCGCCAAGGCCCGCCGGATCCTGACCGACGCCGCACAGTCCGCGGGCGCCGCGGCGCACCAGATGGCCGAGGCCGTCTTCGCCCTGCGGACCGGCGACCCGGTGTACCCCGCCGTGGACGAGGCGCTGCGCCGGGCCATCGCCCACGCCCAGACCCCGCCCGCTCCCGTGGCGGGGTCCTGGCTGCCGCCGAAGCCCGAGGCCCTGCGGCGGCACGTCAACCACCTGCGCTCCGCCCGCCGCCGCGCGCTGGCCGCGCCCGACGACGTGGGCGTGCGCAGCGAGCTCGAGGACGCCGCGTACACCCTGTGCGTGCTGATGGGCCAGCGCAGCACGCACGGAGCGCTGCTGGCGGCGGAGGAGCTGATCGCCGTCAATCGCCTCGACGCGCCACCCTCCGGAGGGTGATCACCGATCAGGTCCGGCGCGGCCCGGCGCGGCTCAGGTGTCCAGACGGCTGTTCGGGCCCTCGTGCCCGTCGGCGCCCTCGTCGTTGAACCAGTAGTCCCCCGCGGCGAGGTAGCGGAAGTTGTGGGTGGTCCGCGGGGGCAGGGCCACGGTCACGGCCCTCGTTCCGTCGGGACGCGGCTCCAGGACGTGGGTGCCGGGGCGCCAGTCGTTGAACGTGCCCACCACGCTGACCGGCCCCGGCGGTACGTCGTGGGGCAGTACGAAGGTGATGTCGGTGGCGTTCTTCCGGCTCTTTCGTTCCAGCACAGCCTGCTCCTTCGCGTACGGGCGACACTCGTCGGCCCCGGACAGCGTGGCGCCCTCCCGCCCCGGCGGCCCACGACCCGCCGAGTCGCGGCCCGCATCACCCGTCCGGCCGCGCCACACGGCGCCCCGGCCGCGGGGGTGGAGTTCAGGCGGGCGGTGCCGCCGGCGCGTCCCAGTCGATGTGGTGGTCGAACTGCCAGGCCGCCTTCTCCGGGTTGACGAGCTTCATGGCCACCGGCATCAGCAGGTCCCGCAGTGCGCGGCCGACCGGGCCCGCGGTCTTGCCGCTGTTCGTGCGGGCGCCGACGGCTATGACGCGTTCGACGCGGGGGCGGCGCAGGCGCTCGTACGCGGTGAAGGCCTGGTCGTGGGGCAGGTCCCGCAGACAGCGCGCCAGTTCGACGGCGCTTTCGATGGCGATGGAGGCGCCCTGCCCGGAGCTGGACGAGGCGGCGTGGGCCGCGTCGCCGATCAGGGTCATGCGGCCGCGGGTCCAGGTCGGGACCCTCGGCATGTTCTCCATCGGGCCGGTGATGAGGAGTTGACCGGGACCGGTGGCGCCGATCAGCTCGAGCGCCGGGGTGCGGTCGTCGGCGAAGGCGGTCCGCAGGGTGCGCATCCACTGCTCCGCGCCGATCGCCCGTGCTTCGCCCGTGGTCATCGGGTCGCGGCGGGGCAGATTCGCGAACCACACCGCCGAGGAGTCGTCGAAGACCTGGTAGCCGAAGAAGGCGCGCTTGCCGAAGCACATGTACATGACGCCGTCGGTGGAGGGCAGCCCGCACGCGTCCAGCCGTGCGCCGAAGCAGACCAGGCCGGCGTAGTGCGGCTGCGGCGCGGCCGGTTCGATCAGCGGGCGCACCGTGGAGCGGATGCCGTCGGCGCCGATCAGGATGTCGGCGCTCGCCCGCGTACCGTCCGAGAAGTGCGCGGTGATGCCGGAGCCGGTGTCCGTCGCGGCGGTCAGCCGCTTGCCGTGGTGGATGACCACCGAGCGGGCTTCCGCCTCGTCGTATATCGCCCGGTAGAGATCGGCGCGCCAGACGAACTGCTGGGCCGGGAGGCGGGCGGGCGGCGCGAACCGGGCGAGGTCCTTGCCCGTCCAGCTCCGCAGGCCCATGGCGCGGACCGGTGTCCCGATGGCGCGGACGATGTGGCCGGCCCCGATCGCGTCGAGGGCGTCCTGGCCGTTCGGGGCGATGGTCAGGCCGCCGCCGGCTCCGTCGGCCGTGGCGTCGTACGCCTCGTAGACGCGGGCCTCGATCCCCGCGTGGCGCAGGGCCATGGCGGCGACCGGGCCCGCGATGCCGCCGCCGATGACGAGCGCGGTACGGGTCGTGCGGGTGGTGGCCGCCGCGGCGGTCGTGCCGGTGCGTGTCATCGGGGTTCCTCTCGGGGGGAGTGACGATGCGTCGCTGATTTGATAGTTGCACTGCGACTAGTCTCACGTCAACTAGTTCGTGTGCGGCTAAAATCGGGTCCATGACTCCCTCCGCTCCTCGCAGTTCCCCGCTCGCCCTGACCGTCCTGGCCCTGCTGCACTACAAGCCGCTGCACCCCTACGGCATCCAGCGCCTCGTCAAGGACTGGGGCAAGGAGCAGGTCGTCAACGTCAAGCAGCGCGCGAGCCTCTACCGCACGATCGAGCGGCTCCACGGGGACGGGCTGATCGCGGTGCGCGAGACGGGGCGCGATCAGCAGTACCCGGAGCGGACCGTGTACGAGGTCACCGACGCCGGGCGGCAGACCGCCCGTGCCTGGCTGGAGGACATGCTCGCCGCGCCCAGGCAGGAGTTCCCGGAGTTCCCCGCCGCCCTGTCGAACCTGATGCTCCTCGCGCCGGGCGAGGTGGCGGACGTACTGGAGCGGCGGGCCGACGCGCTCGCCGAGCGGCTCGGCGAGCTGGAGGCGGCCCTGGCGGCGGAGGCGGAGCAGGGGCTGCCGCGCGTCACCCGCCTGGAGACGGAATACCTGCGGGCCGTGACGGCGGCCGAGCTGCACTGGGTGCGCGCGGTGGTCGAGGACGCGCGGACCGGGGCGCTCGCGTGGTCCCGGGAGCAGCTGGACGCCTTCGCGACGGCCGCGTCCGGGGAGTGACCCGCGTGGCTCCTACGGGCCGCCCGCGCAGTCGACCCGCGTCCCTCCTACCTACGGGCCCGGCCGCCACGCGTCGGGACCGGCGCCCCGCCACTCCACGAAGTCCGGGTCGGTCAGGTCGATGTCCTCGGCGTTCTCCAGGCCCGCCGCGGCGAGGAAGACGCTGATGTCCGCCGGCCGGTGCGCCACGCCCATGGCGACGCCGTCGTACCGGACGCGGCGCCAGCCGTTCTCGTCCGGCGGATAGATGATCAGCTTCGGGGCAGGGGCCATGGCCCCAGCCTTGCCCCTGGGCCCGCTCGTGGCACCCCGCCGCATCCGTACGGGTGGCCGGCCAGGACCGGGGAAGGCGCGCCACCGGAACTCCTGGCCCGGAGCCGAGCCACCGACAGGGAGCAGAGCATGGACATCGCCGTCACCACCCCGACGGGCAACGTCGGCCGCCACGTCGTCGCCACCCTGGTCCGCGCCGGGATCCGGCCGCGCGTCCTGGCGCGGGACCCGGGGCGGCTGGACCCCGGGATCCGGGACGCGGTGCGGGCCGTACCGGTCGACCAGTACGACGCCGATGCCGTGGTGGCCGCCACCCGCGGCGCCGACGCGCTGTTCTGGGTGGACCCGACCACCGGCGGTGAGGACCCCCTCGCCGACTACGCCCGCGCCACGCAGAGCGTGGTCCGCGCGGTCGCGGAGAACGGGATCCGCCGCGTCGTCTTCCAGAGCAGCGTCGGCGCGGAGAAGCGCCACGGCGCCGGGGAGATCGACGGCCTGGCGCACACGGAGACCGCTCTGGACGAGCTGGGCGCCGATGTCACCCACCTGCGCTGCGGCTACTTCTTCACCAATCTCGAGCTGCAGCTCGACGCGCTGCGGGCGGGCACCCTGCAGGTGATCCTCCCCCTCGACCAGCCCATGGCCTGGGTGGCGCCCCGTGACATCGCGGAGGTCGCCGCGACCCGCCTGCTCTCTCCCGCCTGGTCCGGCCGCTGCGTACGGGCGGTGCACGGACCCGCCGACCTGACCTGGCGGCAGGTCGCCGAGATCCTCACCGCCGCCACCGGCCGCCGGATCGGCGTCGAGCGGGTCACCGACGACGCCATGCGCACGCTGCTCCGCCGGGCCGGGATGACGGAGGGACTCGTCGAGGCCGTGCTCGGCATGTCGACCGGTCTGCGCGAGGACTTCGTGCCCGAGCAGCGGCGCACGGCCGCGACCACCACCCCGACCACCCTCGCCGCCTGGGCCTACGACCACCTGCGGCACCGGATCGACGAACAGGTGTCGTGAACGGTCCTCCTTCCGCCGCCTTCGGCCCGTGCGCCGTCCGCCCGTGCGCCGGTGACGGCGGTCTCAGTCCCGCGGAGCCGTGGCGAGCACCGTGAGGCAGTCCGACCAGGCGGCCCCGCTCAGCAGCGGCCGCAGCCGGGTGAAGAGGGCGAGGAGGGCGGCTCCCGACTGCTCGCGGAGCTCGGAGTCGGCGGCGGCGATGTCGAGTTCGTTGGCGGCGGACAGCTCGGCGAAGTCCCGTCGAAGGTGCGGCTCCGGTGTGTGGAGACGTCCGGTGAACCTGTCCCGGAAGGCCCCGTCGGCATCCGCGAGTGTCGGGTAGGTGGCCTTGCGGTCACATGACGCGTAGAGGTACACGAGGGCTTCGGCCTCGGCGCCGATCACCTCCGCGATGTGCGGGCGGTTGTACGGGGACAGCAGGGCGCGGGGAAAGCCGTCGGTGCCGTACACGGCGTGACACAGGCCCGCGAGCCGGAGCGCGGGACGCGCGCCCCACAGGGCCAGCCGCCCCTGGACGCGCTGGAGATGAACGAGGAGCGTGCCGCCCGGGTGGCCGATCTCGTCGGCACCGAGCGTGCGCAGCAGCGCGATCGCCCGGTCGGCGCGGGGAAGGCCCGCGGGGGGAGGGGTGGTGCCGGCCGGAGGAGTGGGCATGGCGCTGTGTCCTTACGTCGCATGGGTCGGCACCCGCCGGCGCCTTCGCCTCGGGTCCGGATCCCGCGAAAGCGCCGGACGGGTTGCCGCCCGGGCCCTGCACTGAGCATCCTGGACCCCGTCCCCCCAGTCAATCCTATGGATTCCTCCCCATCCCCACGCTGTAGCTTGGGAGTTATGACGTTGGAGGACTTACGCGTATTCGTGGCCGTGTGCAGAGCGGGCAGCCTGAGCGCCGTCGCCCGGGAGCTGGACCGCACGCAGTCGGCGGTGAGCCAGCACGTGAAGCGGCTGGAGCGCGAGACCGGTACGAGCCTCCTCGAGCGACGGCCGCGAGGTGTCGTGCCCACCCCCGCGGGGCGCGTCCTGTGCGAGGCCGCCTCGGACGGCATCGCGGGCCTGGACCTGGCCCTGCGGCGCCTCGGGGATCTCGTCAACGGCGACAGCGGCTCCGTACGTGTCACCACGGGCGGCACCACCGTGCGGCACTTCATGGCCGAGGCGGTCGTCGCCTTCCGGCGGCGCTACCCGAAGGTCAGTCTGGAGTTCCGGACGGAGACCTCCAGCCGCAGCTGCTTCGACGCCCTGTCCGCCGGCAATCTGGACCTCGCGTGGGTGACCATCGGCGGCCCGGTGCGCGGGATCGAGCAGCGCCCCGTCGTCGCCCTGCCCTGGGTACTGGCCGTCCGCGCCGGCGATCCGCTGGCCGGTCGCTCCCGTGTCGGCGCGGCGGAACTGAACGACATCAGCCTGATCCGGCTCCCCTCGAACTCCACCTCGGGAGCCCGCCTCGACGACGCCTTCGCCGCACTCGGCGTCCGGAGCAGCTCCGACACCAGCGTCGCCGACTGGGACACCGCCCTCCTGTTGGCGGAGCTGGGCCTCGGCCATGCCGTCGTCCCCGTCCCGCCCGGCCGGCCGGTGCCCGGCGACGGCCCCGTCCGCCTCGTGCCCCTCCCGGATCTGCCCCCGCTGCAGGTCGGCTGGGCCGTCCGCCGCTGGGACGCGCTGACCCCCCTCGCCCGCGTCTTCGCCGACGCCGTCGCCCGCAGCTGCACGGAGCGGACCGCGGCGCCCTAGCGGAAGTGGCGCGCGGGGGAGACCCGCCCAGGCCACGGTGCGGTGTACGCCCGTACCCGGGCGGCGCTTCACCGGGCTCGGCCGGGCCGCGTCCGCAGCCAGTACGCACGCGCCGCGACGGCCAGGGCGGTGCCGTGGACGGCGAAGGCGGTCAGCCCGATCCAGGCGACCAGGAGCATGTCGGCCGAGGAGTGGAAATCGCCGCGCCGCATCGTCACCGCGCCGGTCGTGGCCAGGGTCAGGTATCCGACCCCGATCACGCCGTACGGGGCGAGGGTGGCGGCGCCGAGGAGCGCCGGGGCGAGCGGGAGCCAGCGCGGCACCCGGCGGCCGCGCAGGAACGGGGTCCAGCGCGGGAAGACCAGCCCCCACGGGCTGATCAGGCCCCACAGCAGGAAGACGCCGAGCGCCGCCAGCAGGGCGGTGGGGTCCAGGCCCCAGGACTCGAGGGTGAGGAAGAGCCCGGAGGCCCCGTTGCGCTCGGAGAGCGCGAACATCTCCTCACCGGTGATCCCGGCGAACGTGCCGCCACAGGCCCACACCAGCTTCATCGCCGCGTACGGGACGAAGGCCAACGTCCCGGCCCAGGCCGTGAGGTGGACGGTCCGCCCGGAGCCGGGCCGCGCTGGTGCGACCGTTCCCGCGGGCCGCTGCCCTGACCGGGCCAGGGTCGCGAGCAGGACCGCCCCGACGGCCGCCAGGGCTCTTTGCGCGGTGGCGGCGGGGTGGTCGACGCCCTGGCCGAACAGCAGGGTGATGACGTCCATCAGCAGGCTGAAAGCGGCTGCCCCGGCCAGCGCGCAGGCCGACCAGAGCAGCGCCCGCACGGACGACCGGGGCCCGTGGCGCCGTACCGCCCAGGCGGCCGACCCCGCCAGCAGGCCCAGCCCCACGACCGCCCAACCCAGCCCGGGAGTTCCCCGGCCGCCTCCGTGGAAGGGCAGCCGGGTCCCGCTCAGCACACAGGCCAGGCCGAAACCGGCGTACACCACGGCCCACGTCACCGTCGCCCGGCCCACTCGGTCCCCACGCGTCGTCCGTACCGCATTCGTCATGCTCCGAACGTCGCACCGACCGCACACCCGCGGCATCGACCGGCGGAGCGATCTCCCTCCCCCGGCCGGGGGAGGGACACCCCGCGCCCGCGCCCGTCCCGCCGACTAGCCGAGCGAGGCGAAGGCCTTGGAGAAGGCCAGGGGCTGCTGGAGGACGGAACTGCACGTCGGGTCGGCGTGGTCGACCGCGCCCGCCGCGCACTGCCGGTCGCGGGCCGCGGACCACATCCCCAGTCGGCCGATGCCCTTCGACTTCGCGAACTCCACGAGCTGGGACGCGTCGGCGACGGTGAAGGTCTCGCTCGCGACGTCGTTCACGCCGATCATCGGCGTGACGGCGACCGCCTTCCAGGCCGCCGCGTCGGAGAGCCCGAGCACCCCCTTGATCTGCGCCTGAGTGGCGGTCGCCGCCTGGATGGCGTACTGGCCCATGTCGCCGGCGTACGCGGGTCCGTAGTCCATCGCCATGATGTTGACGCCGGCGACCCGCACCCCCGCCCGCTTCGCGTCGGCCAGCAGGGCCACCCCCGGCTGGGTGAGGCCCTCGGGCATCACCGGGAGGGTGAACGCCACGTCCAGGCCCGGGTGCGAGGTCTGCAGCGCCGCTATCGCCTGCGCGCGGCGCGTGTTGGCCGCGGTGTCGGGCAGCGCCGCGCCCTCGATGTCGAAGTCGACCTTGGTGAGCCGGTACTGGTCGACGACCTTGCCGTACGCGGCGGCCAGTTGGTCCGCGGTCGCGCAGTTCAGGGCCAGCTCGCGCCCCGATGCCCCGCCGAACGAGACCCGTACGTCCCCGCCCTTCGCCCGCAGGGCCCCGATCTGGGCGGCGACCTTGTCGCTCGCGAGGTCGGTGACGCCGCCCCACATCGGGACGCAGCCGCCGCCCGCGGTGATGAAGGCGAGGTGGAACTCCTTCACGCCGGTCTTGTCCGCGGTGTCGACCAGGTCGTAGGCGGGATACAAGGAGGTGTCGACGTACGGGGCGAAGCGCGCCGTGCCGGCCGGGGCGCCCGTGCCCGGCGACGGCGTCGCGGTGGGCGGGGCGGAGGCGGAAGGGGACGCGGTCCGGGTCGGCCGCGCGGTGGGTGCCGAGGTCGCGGGAGCGCTGGTGCCCGGCGCCGCCGTCGGGGTGCCGGTGGGGCGGCCGCCGGGCGGGGGCGTCGCGCCCTGGTCCACCGAGCACGCGGTCCCGTTGATGCGGCAGGCCGTCGGGTTGCCGGGGCTTGCGGTGCCGCTCGCCACGAAGCCGACGGTGACCGAGGCGCCGGGCGCCAGCTCCTTGTTCCATGCCGCGGGCTTGACGGTGACGTGCTGCCCGTTGACCGTGTGGGCGCCGTTCCACAGGGAGTCGATCCTCGTGCCGGCCGGCAGGTCGAATGCGAGCGTCCAGTCCGACTGGGCCTGCCCGGTGTTGTTGGTGATCACGTACTGGCCGGTGTAGCCGCCGGTCCAGGCACTGGCCTTCGTGTACACCGCTCCCACGGAGGACGCCTGCGCGGTGCCCGTGAAGGCGAACGCCGCGCCCGCGATCACCGCCGCCACCGCGACCGCGCCCGCGGCCTTCGTCCGGGTGTTCGCCTTGCGCCGGTGACTGGTCGTGCTGCCCATCGCGTGCCTGCCTCTGCATTGCCGGGTATCGGGGTGCGGCAGCACGCTAGCCGCCCCGGAACGGACATTTGTTCGTTTCGGGGCGCGGAGGGTGAGTCTTAGGTTCCGCTTAAGGAAGGAATCGGAAGGGGTTAAGGGGGCCGGGCCGACTCGGGACGCCCGGACGGCTCGGGACGCCCAGACGACTCCAGACGCCCGGACGGCTCAGGACGCCGGTACGACCGCCACCCCGGTGAGACGTTTGAAGTCCCCGCCCGAGGCGAGCACCTGCTGCGCGCCGGTGGCGGGGTTCACCCGGAACAGGGTGCCGACGCCGTCCAGCGCCTCGTTGTCCGTGATCAGGAGGGAACCGTCCGCCTCCAGGGCCAGCGCCTGCGGGGCGACGAACGCACCTCCGGAGGCCACGGTGGTCTGGGCACCGCTCACCGGGTCCACCTTGATCACCCCACCGCCGAAGCCGGGGAAGGCATTGGCATCGGCCACGAGGATGGCGCCGCCGCCGTCGACCGCCACTCCGATGGGGCTGCGCAGGTCACCGCCGGAGGTCACCGTCGTACGGGCGCCGCTGACCGGGTCGACGCGCACCACCCGGGCCGAGAGGTCCATCCCTCCCGCCATGGCCTGCTCGACGACGAGCACGGCGCCGTCCGGAGCCACGCACAGACGGACGGGCCTCGGCGGAGGATCACCGGCTCCGTCGCTCTCGGACAGGACGACCTGGTCACCCGTGGCGGGGTCGACGCGGATCACGGCGCCGGACCCGCCGGTGAAGCTGTCGACGACCAGGATGCGGCCGTCGGCTTCCACGGCCACGTCGCCCGGGGCGGTGAACTTCCCGCCGGAGGTCACCTCCGTCTGCGTCCAGGTGCCCACGGGCAGCCGCAGGAGGACGCCCGTACCCGGATGGAACCGGTCCTTGCTCACCAGCACACTGCCGTCGGCCTCGAGGGCGATCCCGGTCGCCCCTTGGAGGTCACCGGCGATGGAGAGCGCCTGGCGCTCGCCGGTTACCGGGTCGACACGGAACACCGCCCCGGCGCAGCCGAACGCCTGTGAGTCGCAGAGCAGGATCGTGCCGGCGGGAAGACGGTCCTGGACGGCCATGGCGGCTCCTCGGGAGTAGGGACGGCGCGTCCACTCAACCCCAGCGACCGGCACCGCCGGGCGGACCGACACTCGTCACGCCGTCCGTCCGGGCGGCGAACCGCCCGTTCGCCATCCGCCCTCACCCGCTCAGCAGGGGGACAAGGGGCCCTTCTGGCGGGTGAGGTTGTCGCTCGACATCCAGCCCGCGGTGGTCGTGCCGTCCACGCGGGCGTAGATCCACTTGTTGCCGTGGGCGTTCACCACATAGCAGTGGTACCGGAGTTTCGTGCCGGTCTTGGCGAGGGAGACGGCCGGGCACGTCTCGTACGGCCCCGTCTCGAGGTGGTAGTCACCGGCCATGTAGCCGTAGCCGCCGGGGGTGGGGTCCTTGTGGCTCCACCCGCCGCAACTCGTCGGCACGGGGCTCGGCTTGGCGGCCGGTGAGGACCCCGTCCGCCGTGGCGAGGGGGTGCCGGACGCCTTGCCCTTGGCGGACCGGGAGGGGGAGGCGCTCGGGGTCGCCGCGTCGGTGGGCGCGCCCTGCGTGTCCGGCAGGCCGCTCGGGTCGGACGAGCCGCCGGACGCGGTGCGCCCGGCGCCCTTGGCGCCGCCGTGTCCACCGGTCAGGGCGTACGCCGCGCCGCCGATGCCGAGTACGGCGGCGAGCGCCACCGCCAGCACGGTACGGCCGCGGCGCCCGGAGCGGGCCGCCGCCGTGGCCGGGGCCTGTGCCGCCGCGCCGGGCTGCGGGGCGGTGGACGGCTGACCGTGCGGCGGGTATCCGACGTGCCGGGGCGGCTGCGGGTGAGGGGGCTGCGGGTGCGGCCGCTGCTGGTGCGCGTAGGGCGGGGGGAACGGCGTGGCATCGACCGCGGGCGGTGGCCCGAACGTACCGAGTACGGGGGCCGGGGCGGCGGGTGCCGGGGGAGTGGCGGGAGCGGCCGGAACGACGGGCGCGGGCGCCACGCGGCTCGCCGTCTGACCGGCGGCCACCTCCTCCAGCATCGCGCGGGCCCGGTCGGCGGTCGGCCGGGCCGCCGGGTCCTTCGCCATCAGCGCCTGCAAAACCGGTGCGAGCGGCCCCGCCCGCCGGGGGGCCGGCAGCGGTTCGCCGACGATCGCCGACAGGGTCGACCACGCGGAGGTGCGGCGGAACGGCGAGGTGCCTTCCACCGCCGCGTACAAGGTCATGCCCAGCGACCAGATGTCGGAAGCGGGACCGGGCTCGTGCCCCTGAGCGCGCTCCGGCGGCAGGAAGTCCAGGGAGCCGATCAGCTCACCGCTGCGGGTCAGCTTGGCCACCGCGTCGTCGCCGGAGGCCTCCATGGTGGCGATGCCGAAGTCCGTGAGCACCACCCGGCCACCGCGCTCCAGCAGCACGTTCCCCGGCTTCACGTCCCGGTGCAGGACACCGGCCCGGTGCGCGGCGTCGAGCGCCTCCATCAGCCGGGCCCCGATGGCCGCCGCCTCCCGCGGATCCAGCGGGCCGCCCTCCGTCAGCACGTCGTCGAGGGACGGACCGTCGACGAGTTCCATGACGATGACCGGCAGCCCCTGCTCCTCCGTGACGTCGTGCACGGTGACGACGCCGCTGTGCCGGATGCGGGCGGCGGCCTGCGCCTCCCGCTGCATCCGGGTCCGCAGACCGGCCAGTTCGAGCGCGCTCGCGTCGGTATAGGCCCGCAGGATCTTGACGGCCACCTCGCGGCCCAGCAGCTCGTCCACCGCCCGGGCGACCACGCCCATGCCGCCGCGGCCGATCGTCGCGGTCACCCGGTACCGGCCTCCGAGCACTCTGCCGATCAGCTCGCTGTCGTTCGCTTCCCCCGCCGGCACCGCTCGCCCCGTTTCACAACCGCTCGTCCATCGGCCTCTGCAGGGCACCAGAGTAGACGCACGGCCCTGTCAGGAACTCCCGGGTGACCCGCTTCCCGCGGCAGCGGCGCCGAACCACCGGGCCAGCGGGCCGAGCAGATCCCCCTGGTCCGCACCAACCCACACCACGTGCCCGTCCGGCCGCAGCAGCACCGCGGGCGCGTCCAGTTCGTCGCTCACGTCGACGACGTGGTCGACCCGGTCCGCCCAGCCCGCCACCGAGAGCCGGCCGGTCCGGTCGAGCAGCAGCCCGCGACCGCCGTGCATCAGCTCGTAGAGGCGACCGCGCTCCAACCGCACGTCCCGCATCCGGCGGCCGAGCAGCGCGTGCCCCTCCCCGGCGCCGGAGGCGACGTCCGGGCCGCCATCGGAGCCGACACCGGAGCCCACGTCATAGCCGACGTCCACCGCCGTGATCATCCCCGTCACATACCGGTTCACCTCCTCGAAGTCCATCAGCTTCGAGAACAGCTCCCGCAGCGCCGTCGCCCCCGGATCGCTGCCCAACAGCGCCATCCCCGCACGGGTGTTGTCCAGGACGCGGACGCCCACCGGGTGGCGCTCGGTGTGGTAGCTGTCCAGCAGGCCCTCGGGCGCCCACCCGTTGATCTCGGCGGCCAGCTTCCAGCCGAGGTTGAACGCGTCCTGGACGCCCAGGTTGAGCCCCTGCCCACCGGTCGGCGGGTGCACGTGCGCCGCGTCGCCGGCCAGCAGCACCCGGCCGATCCGGTAGCGCTCGGCCTGGCGGGTGGCGTCGCCGAAGCGGGACAGCCAACGGGGCGCATGCGCACCGAAGTCGGTGCCCGCGAACGCCCGGAGCTGCTGCTTGAGCTCGTCGAGGGTCGGCGCGGCCGTACGGTCCTCGGCCACCCCGTCGGCGGGCACGACGACGCGCCACGCCCCGTTCTCGACGGGGGCGAGGCCGAACCGCAGCTGGCTCTTACGGACCTCCTCGACGACGGCGGCGATCGTCGCCGGATCCGCCGTCACCTCCACGACGCCCAGCAGCGTCTCGGTGGTCGCGGGCACCCCGGGGAAACCGACGCCGAGCGCCTTGCGCACCGTACTGCGACCGCCGTCGCATCCGACGAGGTAGCGCGAGCGCAGGTGCGTGCCGTCCGCCAGCTCGACGGACACCCCGTTCTCGTCCTGGCTCAGCCCGGTCACCGCGACGCCGCGCCGGATCTCGGCGCCGAGTTCGAGGGCGCGCTCGTTCAGCAGCCGCTCGGTGACCGGCTGGGGGACGGCGACGCCGTACGGGTGCGCCGTGTCCAGCCGGTCCGGCCACGGCTTCATGATGCCGCCGAAGAGGCCGCCGACCTGGAACTTCTCGCTCACCGCGAGGAACCGCTCCAGCAGACCGCGCTGGTCCATCACCTCGACGCTGCGGGCGTGCAGACCCTGACCGCGGGACTCACCGGTCGGCCCGGCCAGCTTCTCCAGCACGACCACCCGCACGCCGTGCAGCCGCAACTCGCAGGCCAGCATCACACCGGTCGGTCCGCCGCCGACCACGATCACGTCAATCATCAGAACGCCCATCCGCCGCATGACGGGCCGTGGGGTGCGGCCCGGGTCGGAACGGCCGGCGCGTTGGGGGTGCGGACTCCGACGTCCCGGCCCAAACCGTACGCGGTGGCCGGAGCCACCGCGAACACCAGCACGTCCCCCTGTGCCGCGCCGACCTCCCCGCGCTAGCGGCGCGCGTCCACCACCGCCAGCAGCTTGCCGCTGGTCGGGCTGCGGTCCAGGGACGGGCCGTCGACCGCCTCGACCACCAGGTCCAGCAACCGCTCCGACACCGCCGAGGACAGCTCCGGATAGCCGGCCAGGAAGACCTCCCGCAGCCGCTCCGGGTCCGTCGTCCCGCTCCGCTCCACCCGTACGGTCAGCCGCTCGCGCGCCGCCCCGGCGTCGAGCCGGATCTGCAACTCGCCGCGGTGACCGCCCGGTTCCTCGGCCAGAGCCAGGAAACGGCGGTGATTGAGGAAGTACGTCGCCACCCGCATCACGTCACCGGTGCGGCCCCGCAGCTCGAAGCGCGGCGCGTGCCGGCCGCAGGGACAGCGGCCCGGGATCTCCCGCCCGAGGTCGCCTATCAGATACCGGCCCAGGTGCTGACCGCGCCGGGCGTGCGTGGTGAAGGCCAGCCGGCCCGTCTCGCCGGGAGCCACCGGCTCGTCCTCGGCCAGGTCCAGGATCTCCATCGTGTGGAGGTCGGCGTGCAGGTGGTGGACGCCACCGGACATCTCGGTGCACTGGTAGCCCAGCGGACCGAGGTCCGTGCTGCCATAGGTGATCGAGTGGACGACCTCGATGCCGAACTCGTCCTTGAGGGTGCGCTGTTGCTCCGGCGTGAAGTGCTCACCCCCGTAGAAGACCTTGCGCAGGCCGCCGTAGGCGCGCAGCGCGTCCCCCTCCGCGCGCAGCAGCTGCCACAGGTAGGAGGGCATCCCGAAGAGGGTGTCCGCGCCGAGGTCGATGAGGGCCTGGGCCGTCGCCCGGTGGTCCGGGCCCGCCGACAGGGGCAGTTGCACGCCGCCGAGCCGCTCCAGCACGGAGAAGAAGCTGATGAAGCTGCCGTACATCGCCCCGCAGTAGAAGAGGTTGGCGGTGCGGTCCCCGACCGGGTCGTAACCGGCGGCGAGCAGACCGCGGGCCGCGGCGTGCATCTGGGTGTCGTAGTCGTCGTAACTGAAGATCGACAGCGCGGGGGCGCCCGTGCTGCCACCGCTGCGGAAGTACAGCTCCGCATCCGCCCGCGCCACCTCCCCGCTCCGTTCCTGTACGTCCTCCTTGCCCAGCAGCGGGCCCTCGGGCCGCGGCAGGACGACCGGGCGGGCCAGGTCGTCCAGGCAGGCGGTGGTCGCGAAGCGGGCCGGGTCGGCCTGGACCGCGACGCGGCGGCTGTAGCGCTGCAGGGCGTAGACGCCGTCGTGCGGCTCGCCCGCGTAGCTGCTCAGCATGGCGCCGACCGGCGTGACGCGGGTGACGCCCGCGGCCAGGACGGTGCGCGCGAGCTCGGCGATGTCGGTCCGGCCGCCCGCGAGGCCCGCCGTCTGCAGGTAGCGGCGCATCGGACGCAGGGTGGCGATCAGTGCCTTGCGGGGCAGCGGCTTGACCCACACGCTGCGGTGCAGCGGCGAGGCGGTGAGCGGGGACCGGGTGTCGGCCATGACCCGCCACGAGCCGTCCGGCGCGGCGAACACCCGTGTCAGGCCCAGGTGTTCCTCCAGCCGGGCCATCAGCTCGGTGGTGGTCAGCTCGGCCGTCTCGGCGGGGTCCGGCGCTCCCGCCGAAGCGTCGGGCTCGGCCGCCGGCCGGGTCGCGAGGACCGCGGCGAAGCGCTCGGCGAAGGCGAACACCTCGCCCGCGTCCTCGGTGTCGAGGTAGACCACCTGAGGGCTGGAGCACGCCTGCTGCTCGTGCAGGCACACGTCCCGCGCGAGGGCGTCGAGCGTCCCGGCATCGGACCACGCGTCCCGCGTCAGGTACGCGAAGGAGATCCGGTGCCCCCACTCCACCAGGCGGCAGCCGGGCGGCACATGGGCCGCGACCCCTTCGACGGCACCCTCCCCGCCCCACACGGCGACGGCGTCCGCGGGCGCGCACATCAGGCGCAGCCACTCCTGCCGGGAGGACGGGAAGCGCAGCACCACGATCCGCGCGGCCAGCGCGCCGCTGGGGTCCAGGGCCGCCAGCTCCGCCATCAGGTGCTGGGTCAGGAGGGTGTCGGCGCTGCTGGTCTTCAGGACGTTGACGTTCCCGGCGAGCAGACCCTCGACGATGCTCAGCGGGGCGACCGTCGCGGCGTTGCCCGGGGCGATGTGGGCGACCATGCCGACGGGCGCCCACGCCTCGTAGACCGTCTCGCGCGGGTCGGCCCGGTTCAGCCGGCCGGGCGTCGCGCCGCCGAGCTCCCGGCGCAGCTTGCGGGTCAGCTCCCGCCGGTCGAGGAGGCCGCCGAGCTCGGCCAGGACGGCCGGATCCTCCCCCTCGGGCAGGTGCGCGGCGAGCCGGGCGCGGACGGGGTGGGCGGGATCGCGCAGGGCGGTCGCGAGGGCATCGCAAGCGGCCAGGACGGTCTCGGTCTCCAGCGGCTCGGCCAGCGCGGCCTCGACGGCGGCGGGCAGGGCGTCGAGGCGGCGCCCGGCCTCCTCGTCGCCGATGAAGGTGCCCTGCCAGTAGTGCTGCGCGGCCTCGTCGCCGCCCCGGCCGTCACTGTTCCTGGTCTGCGTCACGGTCACGCCATGCCCTTCATGAGTTCTGCTGCGGCCACCGCGCAGCTGCGGTTGCGGCTCACCCCGGCGCGGCCGTGGACGGTGAACCAGGGGGTCTCCAGCTCGCACCCGCAGGCGCTGCCCGGCTGGAGCGAGGCGAGGTCGCCCATGACCACGCTCTGCGCCGGGACCGAGGTGATGTACGGCGACACCAGGTGCAGGTAGCCCCGCTCCCCGTACGGCAGGGGTTCGAGCGTGCGGGTGGAGCGGATCGTCACCCGGGACCACACGGGGGCGTGCAGCCGGTGGTGGTCGCATTCGATGTACGGGATGCAGTGCTCCACCGACCCGAAGGTGTCCCGGATCCGCTCGCCCGGGACGCCCAGCTGCTCGGTGACGCGGGCGTACAGCTCCTCCTTGCCGATGCGCCGGTCGGCGTGCCCCTTCCAGCCGCCGCCGAGGACGACGAGGGAGCCCTCGGGCAGCCGCAGCGGGGGCAGTCCCATGGCGCGCATCCGCTCCAGGGTGAAGAACAGGAAGGCAGGGAAGCCGAGGATGCGGACCGGGGCGTCCTCCCGCTCGAAGCGGCGCAGCGCGGCGATGCAGCCGAAGGGGTCGAACTCATGGTCGCCGCCTGTGTTGCGCAGTGCGTACGCGACGCTGCGCGCCGGGGCGAAGTCGCACAGGTAGTTGTCGGTGAAGGCGGTCCCCAGGTTGAGCGAGGGGGCCGGTTCGTAGCTGTACAGGAGGTAGTTGACCTCCTGCTCGGGGGTGATCCAGCCGTTGCGCTCGAAGATCCGGGCGACCATCCGCTGCGCGGAGCGGATGGTCCAGTGGTCGAAGAACATCTGCGACTTCTGGCCGGTGGTGCCGGAGGAGGTCAGGTGCAGCTCGACGTCCTCGCGCGGGACGGAGAGCACCTCGTGCCGCTTGAAGAAGTTGGCGTGGACCAGCGGCGCGCGGTACGGATCCGCCGGGGGAGTGGCCTCGTACAGGGACCGGAAGAAGGCGGAACGTTCGGTGTGCCAGGCGTTGGACTCCGCCATGGCGGCGGCGAAGAGTGCGTCCTGCTCGGGGCCGAAGGCGTACGGATCGGTCAGGTCACACAGTCGCTGTACGTGCGGCAGGAGGGCCGGGTCGGGTACGGCGACCGGCGCGAGATGGGGGTTCATGAGGCAACCTCGGATGAAGTGGGCAGGTGCGCCGACGCCCAGGCCGACGCGTAGCAGTCCAGATAGGGCTGGAGGGGAGGCGGGGCCGCGACGCCGCGGAAGTCGATCCGCTCGCTGGAGCGGGACAGGACGGCGTAGTCGTGGAAGCCGTCGCCGTCCGCGCGCATCGCCGGGTAGAGGGCCCCGGCGACGAACCCCCGGGCCAGGAAGGCGGCGAGGGCCTCCTGGTGCGCGAGCGGCACCAGGGCCTCGATGTATCCGGCGCCCGCGCGGCCCAGGGCCCGGGTGACCGGTTCCAGGTACGCGGCCGCCGCGGCCGGGTCGGGGTGCGCGGTCAGCAGGGAGCAGTAGCCCCCGGCGCGGTTGAGGTAGGCGTAGACCTCGAAGCGGCCGTCGGCCGGCGTGAGCAGCACGTTCGGGGTGTGCAGTGGGTAGAACCAGCCCTCGGCGCCGGGGAAGTGCTCGCGGAAGCGACGGCGTACGAAGGCGGGCGCCTCGATCATCTCCAGCCGCTCCACGGCCCCTTGGGGCGCGGCCGCCGGAAGCGGGCCGGGGGCGGCCCGCACGCCCGGGAAGCCGATGCCGAGCGCGGTCCCGGCGGTGCGCAGCAACGGCAGCAGCGGGGCGGGAACTTCGGTGACGGGGATCCGGCGCTCCAGCACCCCGGCGGAGTGACGCGCGTAGAGTGCGAGGCTTTCACGGCTGCGGAGATCGACCGCGTTGGGCAGGATGCCCAGCGGGCGGAAGCCGTTGCGCGCGACGACGCGCTGCGGACCGGCGCTGACGGTGCGTACGGTCGCGTACACCGAGTCCAGCCGCCCCGTGTCCAGCATCCCCGCGCACAGCGCCCCGGTCAGGGCGGCGGCCAGGCCCGACGAACGGTGCCCGGGGTGTACGGCGATGCCCTCCAGGCGGCCGATGCGGCTGCCCGCCTCGCCGTGGATGGCGGCGGACGCGGTCAGCGCGCCGGTGTCGGCGCACCGGCCGACGAGCCACAGGGAGTGCGGGTCCTCGATGAGCCGGGCCATCTCGGCCGGGTCGGTGCCGAGGGCCACGGGGTAGTGCGGCCCGTAGACGGCGTAGTAGAGCTGGCGCAGCTCGGCGATGTCCGCGCAGACGGCCGGGGTGATGACGGGGTTCATCGCGCGCCTCCGACGGGTTCCGTGGCCGGGTCGGCGCCCGCCTCGGCGCCCGGGTCCGGGTCCGGGCCGGGTGTACGGGACGGGGATCCGAGCAGGGCCAGCGCGCAGGCGGCGGGAACCAGGCCGACGCCCTGCACCAGGCACAGCGCCCGGGGCGAGAGGAAGTCACCGGCGAAGCCGAACACCAGGGACGCCACCGGGAGGGAGACGCCCAGCACGGCCTGCATCACGGCGAAGAAGCCGGGCTTGTCCGCCGCCGGCACCAGCCGCTGGAAGAGGGCCACGAAGCGGACGCTGACCGCCCCGGCACACCAGCCGGCCACGACCAGGCAGCCCGCGATGACCAGGCGGTGCGCGAACAGCCCGGGCAGCGCCAGGGCGAGGGCCATCAGGCCCAGGCAGTACGCCCCGGCGACGGTCGGCCGCCCCGGCACGCGGGCGCCGGTGAACGCACCGATGAGCGCGCCGGTGCCCAGGGAGCCCTCCAGCAGCGCCACCGTGGCGCCCCCGCCCCCGAGGACGGAGCGGGTGTAGAGGGGGATGACGACGAACACGGCGGTCGTGAAGAGGTTCGCCGCGGTGAAGCAGACGAGGATCCGCCGTACGTAGGGCAGGTCGCCGAGGATGCGGAGCAGCGCACGCCGCTCGGGCGCGGCCGCCGGGCCCTCGGGCGCGCCGTCGCCCTCCGCGGTGGTGGCCGTCGGCCCGGTGCGGAAGCGGGCGGCGGCGACGAGGAGCGCGGCGCCGAGGTAGGCGGCCGCGCATCCGGCGGCCAGCCCCGCGACACCGGCCCGGTCGACGGTCAGGGCGCCGAGCAGCGCTCCGCCGAGGCCGGCCAGGGACTGGGTGGACAGCTCGAAGCCGGTGGCCGTCTCGATGTCGGCGTCGTCGACGAGTTCGGGCACCGAGGTGGTCAGACAGGGATCGAAGAACGCCTGGCAGGTGGCCAGGGCCAGGCCCGCGGCGTACACGGCGGCCAGCGGCGGCCCGTCGGCGTACGCCCACAGCGCCAGGACGGCCGAGGCGGCCCCCGCCAGGGCGGCGGAGGTCCGCAGCACCGAGCGGTGGGCGAACCGGGCGACGGCCCGGGCCACGACGGGCGCCAGCGCCGCCGCGGGCAGCGTGCAGGCGGCCATGAACAGGCCGGATGCCAGCCCCCGGGCGTCCCGGACGGCGTGGGCGACGAGCCACCAGGACACGCCGACCTGGAACATGCGCACGGCGGCCTGGGTGAGGACCTGGCCGAGCCAGACGGCGCCGAAGGCGCGGTTGCGCAGGACGAGCGGAGCGCGGCGGCGGCCGGGCGCGGCCGGGGCCGGGGTCCCGACGCCGCATGCGGCTGCGGTCTCGGCTCCGGTCTCCGCCTGGGCCGCGGTCTCCGCGCCGGTCACGGGTGCGGCGGTCATGCGGTCGGCCTCTCGTCGAGGACCCGGACGAGCTTGCCCGTGCGCGGGTTGACGGCGAGGTCGCGGTGGCGCACCCATTCCACGGTCAGCGGGTGCACGAATCCGGCGCGCACACTGTCCGGATACAGGGGGCGCACGGCCTCCAGCTCGGCGACGACGGCCTTCGCCAGCGCGTCCCGGGCGTCGTCGCCCGCGGCCGTCGCCAGGCGCAGGACGAGCCCGTCGCGGCCGTCCCAGCGGCGGACGACCAGCTGCATGCCGACGACGTGCCCGTCCGTGTCCGCCGCCGCCACGGCCTCCTGGGCGTCCTGGGTGTAGAGGGAGACGGGACCCACCCGCACGCCCTCCTCGGCGCGGCCGAGGATCCGGAAGTGTCCGGGCCCGGTGCCGGTCCACTCGGCCCGGTCCCCCGCGGGGTAGCGGATGATCGGCATGAGGCGGCGGAAGAGGCTGGTGACGACGACCCGGCCGGGACGGCCCGGTTCGGTGATGGGCTCGTCACTGGAGTCGTCGAGGATCTCGACCACGGAGTACGGCGTGAAGGCGCGGTGCACCCGTGTGTCGGAGCCGGGCACGGGGCTCCCGAGCAGACCGGCGTCGACGCTGGCGTACCCCACGGACCGGGCCTCGGCGCCGGGGAACGCGGCTGCCAGCAGGCGGCG
Organism: Streptomyces sp. NPDC002138; assembly: GCF_040296485.1. Classification (NCBI taxonomy): domain Bacteria; kingdom Bacillati; phylum Actinomycetota; class Actinomycetes; order Kitasatosporales; family Streptomycetaceae; genus Streptomyces; species Streptomyces sp. NPDC002138. Next base: position 150,652 of record NZ_JBEOXE010000003.1, read on the forward strand.
TTGGTCGTCGAAGAGGGCCTCGCCGCCGAAGAGCAGCAACTCCACCGCATCGAGCCGGATGCCGCAGGACATCGCCTGTTCGGCGAGCCGGCACAGGGTGGTGGGGGTGCCGGCCAGGACCTGGGCGGCGAGGTCGCGCAGCGTGGGGAGCGTCGACTCCAGGGGCGCGCCGCCGCCGATGGGCAGGCGGACGTTGTCCACGGGCGCGTGGGTGAGCGAGTCGAGGACGAAGAGGAAACTCGCGTACAGCTCACCGGCGTAGAAGAGGTCGGCGACGCGGTGCCCCGGGCGCAGCCCCGCGTCCACCAGCCCCTGGCCGAACGAGGTGACGAACGTACGCCATTCGTCGCGCGTGTAGACGGAGAACTTGGGAGCCCCGGTGGTGCCGCCGGTCTTGTAGACGGTGGCCTCGCTGAGCGGGCCGGTCAGAACGCGGCTGTCGTGCAGGGAGTTGGCCGCCCAGAACTCCTGCTGGTCGACCACCGGCAGGTCGGTGAGGCGGTCGGTGTGCGGCGGCAGGGACGCGTAGAGGTCCCGGTAGTGAGGCGAGTTGTGACGGGCGAAACGTATGAGGTCCGAGAGTTGCTGGGCGGACATGGGCCTTTGCCTAGGTGACGGGAGCGGGACGGGAGTCACGGCGGAGCGGGCGCGGCGAGAGCGTGAACTCGCCCGCCGGTTCGGCCTGTGTGTGCGGGGGACCCCCCGGCGCCCCCGCCTCCTCGACACGCGTCGAAAGCTGACGCGCGGTCATGATGATGAAACATCAGTCCCCTTGTCACCAAATCGGCCTAGTATTTCCGGCCGTGGTGGCTCTATGCGGCAGTATTTACGGCGTCAGTTGGCGCCGGGATTCTCGAAAGGGTCGCGGGCCTTGTACTGCCTGCGCATCTCCTCGGCCACCCGCTCCAGCCTGGCGGTCACTCCGTTCTCCTCGTCCGAGGGGGCCTCCGCCCGCCGGGCCCGCTCGCGCCGGACGTCCTCCTCCCAGAAGGGGCCCCTGTGCCGGCGCGCCGGTGGCGTGAGCGCGTCCCGCCACTTGTCCGTCGGCCACCACAGCTGCGGATCCCGCGCGTTCCCGGCCGTGGGGACGCCCCAGGACCTCCACACCTTCTGGGAGTGCCCCTTGACCTTGCCGGCGGCCTCCAGCCGCCGCAGCAGACCGAGCACCTTTTCCACCGATGCGGACGGCGCGCGATCGTCCTGTTCACGACCGGCCTGTTCGGCACGGGCTCGTGCGCGACGCGCGGCCGGATCCTGCGCGCGCCGCATCGCATCGACCGCCGCGACGACCGCGTCCGGCGGCGAGGGCCACTCCAACGACTCGACGGCCGCCAGGACTTCCTCTTCGCTCGGATCGTACGTCCGCCGGTCTTCCCCGCTCGGATCCATGGCCCGTCCCCTCTGCCGCTCGCGCTGCCGTACCCACGGATTCAACGCACCGGGGCCGGTCCTGGCCACCGTCATGGGCCTGAACCGGCCAGTCCGGGGCGGCGGCGGTCAGACCGTGGGCGGCTCCGGGCGCCGGTCCGCCCAGGGGCGGGCCGCCTCCAGCTGCGCCGCGACCCGCAGCACACCGATCTCGTCGTCGCGGCGGCCCACCAGCTGCACCGCGAGCGGCAGCCCGTCCGCGCCGTGGCCCGCCGGAACGGAGGCCGCCGGGTGCCCGGTGACGTTCCACAGGGCGGTGTAGGCGATCATCGGGCGCGAGCGCACCAGCGCCGTCAGCAGCCCCGCGCCGTCCAGCGCTCCCACCCGGCGCGGGCGCGCGGCGATGGCCGGGGTGAGCAGCAGATCCATGGTGGCGAACATCCGGTCGGCACGCTCCGCGAGGCGCTCACCGGCCCGGATGCCCCGCTCCACGGCGGTTTCGGGGACCAGCCGGGCGAGCGAGAGGACGCGGCGGGTGCGCCGTTCGAGCAGCTCGGGCCGCTCGACGGCGGCGGCTTCCGCCCGGACCCCGCCGCAGAACTGCGCGACGAACGGCGCCGTCGCGTCCGGGTAGCGGGGGTGGACCTCCCGGACGTCGTGCCCCAGCTCGCGCAGCGCCCGTACGGTCTCCAGCAGGGCCCCGACGTGCGCCGGATCCGGGCGCACCCCGGGCACGGCGGGTGTGGCGGAGTAGCCGATGCGCAGCCGGCCGGGCGGGGTCTCCAGCGCCCGTACCCAGGCGGTGGTGGCCGGTCGGGCGCTCCAGCGGTCGCCGGGGGCGGCGCCGGCGAGGACGTCGTACAGCAGGGCGGAGTCGCGCACGGTGCGGGTCAGCGGCCCGACGGTGCCGAGGGCGTACCAGAGGTGGGGGTGCGGGGCGGTGGAGACCCGGCCGCGCTGGGGTTTGAGGCCGAACAGCCCGCAGCAGGCGGCGGGGATGCGGATCGAGCCGCCGCCGTCGCCGCCGAGCGCGGCCCCGGCCAGCCCGGCCGCGACGGCGGCGGCGCTGCCACCGCTGGAGCCGCCGGGAGTGCGGGTGGTGTCCCAGGGGTTGCGGGTCCGACCGTGGGCGGCGGACTCGGTGAAGGGCCACTGGCCGAATTCGGGCATCGCCGTCTTGCCGATGATGACGGCTCCGGCGGCGCGCAGGCGGCGTACGGCCTCGCAGTCGGCGGTGACGGGAGTGCGGTTGGCGGCGCCGCCGAAGGTGGTGACCTGCCCGGCGACGTCCAGCTCGTCCTTGACGGCGATGGGTACGCCGTGCAGCGGGCCGCGGCCGCCCGCGCCATCGGTTCCCTCGTCGCCCCCCGCCCCGTCCGCTCTGTCCGCCCCGACCGCGTCCCGGGCGTCGGCCTCGGCCAGGGCCTGCTCGGCGAGGACCACGCGGAAGGCACCGAGGGCGGGGTCGAGCCGGGCGATGCGGCGCAGCGAGGCCTCGACGAGGGCGCGGGAGGTGATCTTGCCGGTGCGGACGAGTTCCGCCTGCCGCTCGACGCCCGCGAACATCAGCTCCGCGTCGGCCCGGTCCTGCTCGCGGCCCCGTTCCCCACCCGGTACGCGGTCCCTGCCCATGGTCCCCACCCCTTCCGCCCTACCAATGAGTAACTCCGGGTAAGGCTGGTGCCCCGGCCGCCCCGCGTCAAGCGTTCCCGGCCCTGAATGGGCGGTTCCGCCGAGGGCAGGCGCACACTGGATCAGGCGGTACCGATCGACCGGGTGGAGGCGAGCTTCGTATGACCGAAGGCACCATTCCCTACATGTCGGCGGCGCGGGTCACCGTACTGGGCGTGCACGCCGCCGACCCGCCGTTCCGGATCGTGGAAGTCGACGGCGAGTTCGTCAGCACCGCCCGATCCATGATCGACGTGGTCGTGACCGCTGCGGCGGCCGGCATCACCATCCGGGACCTGGACGACCCGGGGGAGGTCCGCTGGGTCGGCGGCGGGAAGTACCACTGGAGCCCGCAGTGACGGGCCACGGCCCGCGTCCCGGCCGGCCGTCGTGCGTCCCGGCCGGGACAGCGGGACCGCGGGCTCAGGCGAGGTCGAACCGGTCGAGGTTCATCACCTTGTCCCAGGCGGCCGCGAAGTCGCGGACGAACTTCTCCTGGCCGTCATCGGACGCGTAGACCTCCGAGATGGCCCGGAGCTGGGAGTGCGAACCGAAGACGAGGTCGACGGCGGTGGCGGTCCACCTCGCCTTGCCCGTCGCGCGGTCCCGGCCCTCGAACACGTTCTCGGCCGTGGTGGACGCCTTCCACTCCGTACCCATGTCGAGCAGGTTGACGAAGAAGTCGTTGGTCAGCGTCTCGGGCCGGTCGGTGAGCACGCCGTGCGAGGAGCGCTTGAAGCCGGCGTTCAGGGCGCGCATGCCGCCGATCAGCACCGTCATCTCGGGCGCGGTCAGCGTCAGGAGGTTGGCGCGGTCCAGGAGGAGCGTCTCGGGGGACAGCTTCTCCCCCGAGGGGAGGTAGTTGCGGAACCCGTCCGCCCTGGGCTCGAGGACGGCGAACGACTCGACGTCGGTCTGCTCCTGCGAGGCGTCCGTGCGCCCCGGCGCGAAGGGCACCGTGACGGTGTGCCCGGCCTTCCGCGCGGCCTCCTCGACGGCCGCGCAGCCGCCGAGGACGATCAGGTCGGCGAGGGACACCTTCGCCCCGCCGCCCTGTGCGCCGTTGAAGTCCTGCTGGATCTGCTCCAGGGCCCGCACGGTGTCGGTCACCTCGGGGAGGTCGTTGACCTCCCAGTCCCGCTGCGGCGCGAGCCGGATCCGGGCTCCGTTCGCCCCGCCGCGCTTGTCGGTGCCGCGGAAGCTGGCCGCCGCCGCCCAGGCGGTGGTGACCAGTTGGGAGACGGACAGACCCGAGGCGAGGACGCTGCTCTTGAGGGCGGCGATGTCCGCGGCCCCGATCAGCGCGGAGCCCGGCTCGGGCACGGGGTCCTGCCACAGCTGCGGCTCGGCGATCCACGGGCCGAGGTAGCGGGAGAGGGGGCCCATGTCACGGTGCAGGAGCTTGTACCAGGCCTTGGCGAAGGCGTCCGCGAGCTTGTCCGGGTTCTCGTGGAAGCTCCTGGCGATCGGCCCGTAGACCGGGTCGACCTTCAGCGCGAGGTCCGTCGTGAGCATCATGGGGGCGTGCCGCTTCGACGGATCGTGCGCGTCGGGCACCGTGCCCTGGGCCGAGGCGTCCGTGGGGGTCCACTGCTTCGCGCCGGCCGGGCTCGTCGTCAACTCCCAGTCGTACCCGAACAGGTTGTCCAGGTACCCGTTGTCCCACTTCGTCGGCTCTTTGGTCCACGCGCCCTCGAGCCCGCTGGTGAGCGCGTCGGCACCCGTGCCGCTGCCGTAGGTGTTCGTCCAGCCGAGGCCCTGCTGCTCGATGGGGCAGCCCTCGGGCTCCGGACCGATGTACTCGGCGCCGCCCGCGCCGTGGCACTTGCCGAACGTGTGGCCGCCGATGATGAGCGCGGCCGTCTCCTCGTCGTCCATCGCCATGCGCGCGAACGTCTCGCGGATGTCCTTGGCGGCGGCCAGCGGATCCGGATTGCCGTTGGGCCCCTCCGGATTGACGTAGATCAGACCCATCTGCACGGCGCCGAGCGGATTCGAGAGGTCGCGCTCGCCGCTGTACCGCTCGTCGCCGAGCCAGGTGTCCTCGGGCCCCCAGAAGATCTCCTCGGGCTCCCAGGTGTCCTCACGCCCGAAGCCGAACCCGAAGGTCTTGAACCCCATGGACTCCATGGCGCAGTTGCCGGCGAACACCAGCAGGTCGGCCCATGAGATCTTCCGGCCGTACTTCTGCTTGACCGGCCAGAGCAGACGCCGCGCCTTGTCCAGACTCGCGTTGTCCGGCCAGCTGTTGAGGGGGGCGAAGCGCTGCGCACCGGCTCCGCCGCCGCCCCGGCCGTCGGCGATGCGGTACGTGCCGGCGGAGTGCCAGCTCATCCGGATGAAGAGCGGCCCGTAGTGGCCGTAGTCGGCGGGCCACCAGTCCTGCGAATCCGTCATCACCGCGAAGACGTCCTGCTTCAGGGCGTCGACGTCCAGGGTCGCGAACTCCGCCGCGTAGTCGAAGTCCTCGCCCATCGGATCGGACGCGGGCGAGTGCTGATGGAGTACCTGCAGGTCGAGTTGGTTCGGCCACCAGTCCTGGTTCGCCCTGGGGCGAGTCGGAGCGGGGGTCGGGGCGGGAATTACTGGGTTCTCGCTTTCGCTGCCGGACACGTCCGTCCTTCTTCCTGTCTCGGTGTTCCCTCTGCTGGCCGGTTCGAACGCCGCCGATGGTCGGGTGCGTATCGGCCCCCGTATCGTCCGTATGGTCGCGCACCGACGACCGCACGGCCGAGAGAACACGCAGAGCCCCGCTCAAGGTTCCACGACGGATCACCGGGAGCGGGGGGGCCCGGACGACGGGAGCATGGTCGCGCCGATGCCCATGAGCACCGCCGACAGGCCCGCTTCGAAACCGGCGTCGCGGTCGCGGAACATCGTCGGGCCCGCCTCGGTCGTCAGCGGGTAGTCCACGAGGCGTGCGGCCCGCGCCTCCAGGTCGTAGCCCTCGCCGTCCGCGCCGGGCAGCGGCCCCATGGACTGCTCCTCGATGACGTACCCGATGGTGTAGCTGTAGGCGGTGAACCAGGCACGGGCGGCCCCGGCGGCGGTGAAGCCGCCGCCGACCAGGGTGCGCAGGTGGGCCTCCATGGGCGCGGCGAAGCTCATGTCGGTGAAGTGGGTACCGCTGTAGACCTTGGCGCCGTCCCGGTAGCGCAGCAGGTGCTCCCGCAGCGCGCGCATGGCGGTCTCCAGCGCCTCGTGCCAGCCCTGGGGCGGGTGGACGGCCGTGTCCAGGTCCGCCGTCATCCGCCGGAACATCTCGGTGGCCATCTCGTCAAGCAGTGCCTGTTTGTCCTTGAAGTGCCAGTACAGGGCGGGCGCCTTGACGTCCAGCTCCTTGGCGATGGCCCGCAGGGTCAGCCCCTCCAGGCCCACCTCGCCGAGCAGGCGCAGGGCGGTGGCCGCCACCGTCGCGCGGTCGAGCCGGGTCCGTTCGGGTTTCGCTTCTCGTTCTCTCGCCACCTTGACAACTTAACAGCGTTAAGCCCATTCTCGTGTCCATGACCGAACTTAACAGCGTTAAGGAAAGTGGGGCTCCCGACGTACTCGTCGTCGGCGCGGGCCCCACCGGACTGGCCCTCGCCCTCGACCTCACCCGCCGCGGCGTGCGCGCCCTCCTCATCGAGCGCGCCGATACGCTCTTCCCCGGATCGCGGGGCAAGGGCCTGCAGCCGCGCACCCTGGAAGTACTCGACGACCTGGGCGTCGGCCCCGCGGTGGTGGCCGCCAGCGCCACCGCCCCCCTCGGGCGGATCTGGCAGGACGCGCGACCCGTCGGCGAGCGCGACATGCTCGGCGACGCGGACGTCGGCGGACCCACCGACACCGAGCCCTACCCGCGCGCCCGGCTGCTCCCCCAGTGGCGCACGCAGCAGATCCTCTTCGAGCGCCTCACCGGACTCGGCGGCCGCGTCGTCTTCGGCGCCGAGCTGACCGGCCTCGACCAGGACGCCGTCGGCGTGAGCGCCCACCTCGCCGACGGCAGCACCCTGCACGCCCCCTACCTGGTCGCCGCGGACGGCGGCCGCTCCGCCGTCCGCAAGGCCCTCGGCATCGCCATGACCGGCCTCACCGGCGAGACGGTGACCCCCGCGCCGATGGTCGTCGCCGACGTACGGCTGCGCCCCGGGGCCCTGGACCGCGACCACTGGCACGTCTTCCCGGGCGAGGGCGGCGGTTTCGCCGCGCTCTGCCCGCTGCCGGGCACCGACGACTACCAGGTCGTCGCGCGCACCGACGACCTCGACATCCCGGCGGTGGTCGCCGCCGCCACCCACCTCGCCGCGCGGGACGTCACCGAGGTCCGCTGGGCCTCGGACTTCCGGCCGCGCGCCGCCATGGCCGACCGCTTCCGCGCCGGACGGGTCCTGCTCGCGGGCGACGCGGCCCACGTGCACTCCCCGGCCGGCGGCCAGGGCCTCAACACCAGCGTCCAGGACGCCTACAACCTCGGCTGGAAGCTCGGCCAGGTGCTGCGCCACGGCGCGGACCCGGCGCTCCTGGACACGTACGAACAGGAACGGCAGCCGGTCGCCGCGCACATGCTCGGCCTGTCGACCCGGATCCACCGCGGCGAGGAAGAGCGCGGGGCGGCGACCCGCCAGCTCGGCCTCGGCTACCGCGGCGGCCCGCTCTCCGAGGGCTCGGCGGGCGCGCTGGAAGCCGGGGACCGCGCCCCCGACGGCCCGCTGCCGGACGGCCGCAGGCTCTTCGACCTGTTCCGGGGCCCCCACTTCACCCTGCTCGCCATCGGTACGGACGCGGAACTGCCGCCGATCGGAGCGGAGTTCGTCCACGTGCACCGCATCGACGCGTACGCGCCGTACGGCAAGGGGATCTTCCTCGTCCGGCCCGACGGGTACGTGGGCTGGGCGGGGGAGGGCGCGCGCGGCCTGGCCGGTTACCTCGCCCGCTTCGGCGGACCGCCGGCCGGACCGCTCCCGTGCGGGTGACCCGACGCGTGCCTTGATGCGTGACCCGACGCGTGACCCGACGCGTGCCTTGATGCGTGCCCCGGCGCTGTCAGGGGGCCGGCTCCAGGAGGGCCGCGAGGCCCGCGCACACGAGCCGCACGCTGCGGACGTACTTCTCGTCCTCCCCGATGGCCGAGGCGGCGGCGACGGTCATCGGGAACCGCTCCAGCAGCGCGGCGCCCTCTTCGGCGCTCGCGGCCACGGCGGGCGACTGGCTCTGCTCCTGCAGGACGAAGCCGGTGACGTGGCTGAGCAGCGTGTCCGCGCCGACGCCGAGGTGTTCGGCGGCCACCCCGGCATCGCGCAGGGTTTCCAGCAGTCGTTCCATGAGGGCCAACGCCCCGGTGCTGAGCACCTTGGGGCTGTCGGCGAACATCACCGCCCCGCCGGGGTGGCGCCGCAGGGTGCCGCGCAGCGGGAGCAGTTGCGCCTCGACGCGCTCCTGCCAGGGCGCTCCGGGGCCCAGTTCGGCGAGGGCGGCGGTTCCGGCCTCGTACGCCTGCCGGGCGACCCGGTCCGCCATCAGCTGGACCAGGGCGCTCTTGCTGGGCACGTGGTAATAGAGGCTCCCGGCCTGGGCGTCGAGCCGCTCCGCCACCCGTCGCATGGACAGTCCGTGATAACCCGATTCGGCGAACACCGCCATGCCGGCGTCGATGATCCGCTCCGCTGTCAGCTTCATGGGAGCAGCGTACCCCGTTTTCTAACACTGTTTGAATTCGCCGCACCGAGGGGCTACTGTCGTCCTCGAAGCAAGCGACGGGGAGCGAAGGGGGGTGGTGACGATGGGCGCACTGGTGTTCAACGTGACCACGGCGGCACTGATGGTTCTGATGTTCAAGGGTGCGGTGGCCCTGGTCGGCGAAGGGCCCCTGCGCGAGCGGGCCACCCCGTGGGCGGCGGTGGGGCTGACCGCCCTCGTCGTCCTGGGGCTGGTGACGCAGCTGAGCTGGTCGGGCGCGATGGCCGCCTTCGACAGCGACCCGGCCCGGTCGGGCTGGTGGCGGATCGTCACGTCCGTCTTCATGCAGAACGGCGGGCCGTTCGGCGACGCGTGGAACATCGCCACGATCGCCGTCATGGCCGCGCTCGCGGAGTGGTTCTGGGGCGGCCCCCTGATGCTGGGCCTGTTCGCCGCCGGAATCCTGCTGCCGACGTGGGTCGACATGCTGGTCGGCACGAGCGAGCGGAGCACCGACCCGCGCAATTTCGCCGGGAGTTCCGGGGCCACGTACTTCCTGGCCGCGACCCTGGCCGCGCCCCTCCTGCTCCGCGTCCTGCGGGCCGGCGTGAACAAGGCGACCGCCACGGACGCCCTCTTCGCCGTGGGTGTGCCCGTGCTGGGCCTGGCGATGTGGTTCGCCCAGTCCAACGGCCACGGCCTGGTGGCGGTGTACGGCTTCCTCCTGGGCGCCGTCCTCCGCCTCCTGGTCCGCCCGGCGGCCCCCCGCCCGGCCCCGGCCCGCGAGGGCGCCGTTCACACCGTCTGACCGTGCCCCAACCGACGCCGGGGCCGCGGATCACCCCGCGGGACCGTCCAGGAGCCGGTGCGCGTAAGCGTTTTCCGGATCGAGGTCCTGGACCGTTCGCCGGGCCTCCTGGGCCCGGTTCGTCTCGCAGAGCATCCGTACGAGGGTGTAGAGAGCGCCGCGGTCGCCCCGCTCGGCGCGCTCGCGCAGCTCCGCGGCCATCCCCCGCTCCCGGAGCGATCTGTGCAGGCTGCGCCGCGCGTGGGGGTCGGTGAGGGCGAGTTCGGTGAGTGCCGCGAACCGCCCCGCGCGGGCGAGCAGTTCCATGTGCCACAGGTGGTGGCCGTGCGCGCCGGAGTCGGCGGAGTAGCACGCGGCGCGGGGGCTCACGAGCCCGATGGCCGTGTCCCAATCGCCTTCCGCTTCCGCTGCCTCGGCCTGCTCGAACCATCGCATGGGAGGAGTATCGCCCCGCCCCGTCCCCCCGGGCGGGCCCGCGCGCCGGCGGGTGGCTACGCGGACCGGCTGGTCGCCGTCGCGGGGAGCGCGGGCTCGGCGGGGACGATCGTGTACTGGGGGCAGGGGGTGGTGATGCACTGCTTGGGCTCGGGCACGCACGCGTGGCCCTCGGGCACGGTGACGGCCGCGCAGGAATCGACCGGGGGTTCCGGGGAGGCGTGCGCGGCACTCGCGGCGGCGAGGAGCAGCGGAGCCGCGATCAGCGGCAGGCCGGCGGTGAAGCGGGCGAGGCGACGGGCCGTGCGGGACGTGGTCATGGGCCCAGCCAAACACGACCGGGCGCGCTCGGCCCTCCGGGCACATACCGGGTCACTCGCGAGAGGTAGTGACCCGAGTCGGTGGGAGGGAGCCGGGGGTCGCGGCCCGGGGGAGCCCCCGAGCCGCGACGCCCGTCCGGTCAGCCCTGCGGACGTACCCGGGACGGGCGGCCCGAGCCGCGCGTCAGGGAGTAGCCGAAGAGGCCCGCGAGGGCGCCGAGCACTCCGCCGGCCGCGGTCCAGATCCAGCGGTCGCTCCACCAGCCGCCGGACCAGCCGTCCTCCGGCTCGCGCAGCGACCCGGACACGGTGGCGGGGACCAGCGGAGCGGCGAGGGATCCGTCCACGGCGTCGGCCCCGCCGGTCTCCGTCACGGCGGCTGCGACGGCCGCCTTCACCGGCAGGCCGAGGTCCTCGTCCGGCAGGGCCACCACGGTGAGGCGTACGTAGTAACTCCCCGGCAGCGGATCATTGGCCCAGGGCTCGGCCGCGGCACGGACCGTGCGCAGGGTGCAGGTCAGTTCGACCGAGGCGGCCTCCTTCGCGGCCGCCCGGGACTGCGTGCCGTACGTGCACGCCTGGCGGCGGCGCAGCCCGTCGTACACGTCGAGCTGCCATGTCGCCGCGCCGTGCCGGGCCGCCGATTCGGGCAGGGTGACCGTGGCCTTCACGGTCACCCGCTGCTGCGCGTCGATGGGGAGCACCCAGTAGAGGTAGTCGCCGGTCGACGCGCCGGCCGTGGCCTGCTGGCCGGGGCGGAAGGCGGTGGCGGTACGGAAGCTGGTGCCCGCCTCCGTCGGAGCGGACGCCCCGGAGGTCCCCTTGCCGGAGTCGGAGCTGGAGCTCGGGCTCGGCGAGGGGGTGTCCGCCACGGCCGTCGAGGCGGGTCCCGCCAGCGCGAGGGCGGCGGCGCCGGTCAGCAGGGCGGCGGTCAGTGTGCGTACGGTACGCATCAGTTGGTCCTCCAGACGGAGATGCGCCAGCGCGAGATCCAGCCCCACACCAGACCGGCCAGCAGTCCGGTGAGCACCAGCACGCCCAGCAGCCACCAGCCGCGCCCGAGCCCGAAGGCGGCGGCGTCGGACGCCTGGTCGGGGCCGTCCACCAGATCGATGGTCAGCTCGACGGGCATGCCGGGAGCGGTCTTCACGGACGGGCCCGCCGAGAACGAGTTGCTGACCTGGATGCAGACGGTCTCCGTCCCGGACGCGGCGCCCTTGCCGTCGTCCGTGTCCGAATCCGCGTCGTCGAGCGTGGCCTTCGGATAGCGCAGACCGGTCGACAGGACGTCGGTGCGCCCGTCGCCCGCCTCGGAACCCCGGACGATCTCCCGCCCGTGGACGGTCGTGGCCCGCAACAGGACGCCGTAGTCCTTGTTGACGGCGCGGTCGGCGGCGATGCTCACCGAGGCGCGCAGCTCCTGACCGGGCCGGACGTCCACCCGGTACCAGCGGTGCTCGCCGAAGGTCTCGCGGTCGCTGTAGAGGCCGGCCTTGAGCTGCGGGGCGCCTTGGCACTGCTTCGCGCCCTCGGTGGCCACCGGGTTGACGACCGGGTCGGCCGCGCGGTCGACCAATTGCCTGACCCGGCCGGAGAGTTCGGCCTTGTGCTGCACGGCGGTGTACGTACCGCCGGTGGCCTCGGCGATGCAGGTCAGCTGCGTACGCGTCTTGGCATCGGGGACCAGGCCGAGGGTGTCGACCACGAGGTGGATGCCCTTGGCGGCGATGTCGCGGGCCACTTCGCACGGGTCGAGCGGGGCGCAGGTGTCCTCGCCGTCGGTGATGAGCACGATCCGCTTGGTGGCGCCGCCACCGTCGAGGTCCTGGGCGGCGCCGAGCAGGGCCGGGCCGATCGGGGTCCACCCCGTGGGGGCCAGGGTGGCCACCGCGGTCTTCGCCTCGGTGCGGTTCAACGGCCCCACCGGATAGAGCTGCTTGGTGTCCTTGCAGCCGAGCGCCTTGTCCTCACCCGCGTAGGTGGCCCCCAGGGTCCGTATGCCGAGCCGTACCTCGTCGGGCACGGCGTCGATGACCTCGTTGAAGGCCTGCTTCGCCGCGGCCATCCGGGACTGGCCGTCGATGTCGGTCGCCCGCATGGAGCCGCTGACGTCCAGGACGAGGTCGACCTTGGGGGGTTCCTTGGCCGTCGGTCCATCTGCGGCGACGGCGCTCGCCGGGAAGAGCCCGACGGCCAGGGCGACCAACAGGCCGCACGCCCCGGCCGCCAGTCGTTTGCTTGTGATCATCGCCGGATCGTATTGAGGATCGTCCGCCAATCCAAAACGGGCCGCCCGGCCGCGCCGGTCGAGGAGGCGGGGCGCCTCCTCGACGGCTCAGGCCGGGAGTTGCGCCGCGCCGCCGTGCGGGTGGCCGGTGCGGCGCAGGGTGGCCGGTGTGGTGTTGTACCAGCGGTGGACGGCCCGGCGCAGGGCGCGGGCATCGGCGTATCCGCTGCGGGCGGCGATCGAATCGATGCTGAGGTCGGTGCCGTGCAGCAACCGCGTGATGTGGGCCCGGCGCAGGGTGTCGACCTCGCTGCTCCAGGTGGTGCCGTGTTCGTCGAGGCGGCGCTGGAGGGTGCGCGTGCTGACGGCCAGGCGCCGCGCCACCGCGGGCAGCGTGGGCGTGCCGTCGTCCTGGGCCGACGCGGCCAGGGCGGTGCGGAAGAGATCCAGCCAGTCGTGCAATGCGACCGAGGTGGCGAGGGTCTGCTCGGCGTGACGCCGGAGCACGCTCGACAGGCCGGGCTGCGCGTGGGGGTTCGGGGCGTCCAGGTCGCGGGCGAGGAAGGTCACCGAGCTGACCGGGGCCTCGAACGCGATGCTGCGGGTGCCGTACAGCTCGGTCAGGGCGTGGTGGCGGCGGGGCGCCGCGGCGGCCAGCGAGACGTGGACGGGAACGAGGCGCCGTTGGGCGGCCTCGCCGAGGCGGCGCTGGTAGAGGCCGAGCGCGTAGCCGCGGATGGCGCACGCCGCCTCGTGGGCGAGATCGGCGTGGTTGACGTGGCTGATGGTGACCTGTTCGCCGTCCTCGGCGATCCGGAGAGTGTCCGTGCCGATGTCGGCGACGGTGGCGAAGTACGCGGAGGCGTCCCGGATTCCTTCGAGCGGCGTGGGCGCGGAGGTGATCAGGTAGTCCCAGATGCCGAGGGCGCCGATGCCGGACTGCTGCGTCAGCAGCAGGGACAGGTCGGTCCACGCGAGGTGGGCGGTCGTCAGTTCCGCGATGCGCAGACCCGTGGCCGCGGGGGTCCGGCACAGGTCGTCGTTGAGGTGCTCGGGCGCCACGCCCAGCAGGTGCGCGTATCCGCGCGGGGGTATGCCGGCCAGCCGTGCGGCGGTGACGCTCAGACGGGTGAGGGCGGAGGACGTTGTCCCCTGGTGTGCGTGCGAGACCACAGCGGCTGAGCATAGACGAGCGGGATGTGCCAGGTCACGGCCGGACCCGGGAGCCTGGTGTCCCCTTCGTGGCGTGCGGAGTCCCCCGTGGCGCGTCCGGTCCCCTTGCTGGCGTGCGCTGCCCCGGGTCAGGAGGCCTTTCCGGCCATAGCGTGTTCCTCGTGGCTCCGAGTGACACGGGGTCACCCGCGAAGCGGAGTACGGGAGGTTGCCGCACGGAACGGGGCTCCCCCACGGGGGTGGGGAACCCGGGATCCGGTGCGGCGGGATCACCTCCCGCACTCCGCGCGGGGTCAGACGGCCTGGTGCCGACCGACCGAACGCCAGATCTGGTCGGGCAGCACGCGGGCGGCCTCGTCGAGATCGATGTCGCCCACGGTGAGCCAGCGGCGTACGACGGCGACGACCGGACCCATGACCAGGGACTCGATCAAAGGGGCGGAGAGCTCCGCGAGTTCGCCGGATTCCTGGTGCGCCTGGATCCACAGCGTGATCGGCGCCAGCCGCGCCTCCTGGGAGTCACGGATCTGCCCGGCCTGCGCCATCCCTTCCCGGTCCGCGGTGACGGAGTGGATGAGGCGGGCCTCGCCCGGGTGGGTCCGTACGAACTCCAGGTAGGCCAGGACGACGTCCCGGACGCCGGACCGCGCCTCGGCCGCCCGCATCAGCGCCGTCCCGAGCGCTTGCAGCAACTGGCCCACCGTACGCAGCGCGAGGGCGGCGAGCACCCCGTCGAGACTGCCGAAGTGGTGGTAGATGCTTCCGGAGCTGACCCCACTGGCCTTGGTGATCGCGCCGAGGGTGAGGCCGGCCTCGCCCGACGAGGCGTAGATGCAGAGCGCCGTGTCCAGTACCTGTTCGACCGTGGCTTCGCCACGCTGTTGTTTCGGACTCATCGAGCAGGCGTCCTCGTTCTCACTCTCATGGCGGCCGCGCCGCTCACTCCACGTCGCGGACAGCGTAGAACATCGTTTCTGGATATTTTTCTAGAACGAGTGGACGCCGTGCGCCGAGCGGAGTTCGGCCAGCAGGCGCCCCGCGTCCGTGAGGAGAGTGCCCCGCAACGTGTGCACTTCCGGCGAGGCCTCGGCGGCCGGGCGGTCTCGCCGCTCGACGCGCTCGAGCTCCGCCCGCGCGTCGTCGAGCGTCCGGGCGAGGTGCCCGGCGTCGGTGGGGGACGTCTGCCCGATCTGCCGCATCGCGGCGGAGGTCGTTCGCAACAGCGAGGCGAAGGAGGTGCGGAAGCAACCGGGCAGGTTCTCGATCTCCGCACTGCCCAGGGCGTAGTCGAGGGTGCGCGTCAGGGAGCGCAGGTGGTCCATCCCGCGTTCGGCGACGGTGACGGCCTCGCGGGCGCGGGGCAGCGCGGACTCCGCGCCATCGGCGCCGCGGCGGGGATGGAGCCGGCTGTTCTCGATCTCGGCGTCGATGCCGCGCAGGATGCGCTCGCAGTCGGCGGAGAGCCTGTGCCAGTCGCGGCGCCACTGCCGGACGCGCTCGGCCTCCGGGTCGCCGCCCTCGAAGATCTCGGCCAGGCCGTCCAGCCGACGGCTCATCCCGGTGTAGAAGTCGGCGACGGCCTGCTGGCGGTGGTGGACGTGACGGGCGGGGGCGAGGACCAGGTGGGCGGCGAGGCCGCAGAGCGCGCCGATGCCCACCGAGGCGGCCAGATGGCCGATGTAGTCGATCCGCCCCTGGCCGGAGGAGAAGGCGAAGAAGCCGATGATGGCGACCTGGGTGCCCTGCTGCCCGAACCGCCTGATCCTGCCCACACAGAGCGCGAGCAGGGTGAGGAGGCCGAACGTCCACCCGTGGATCCCGGCCAGCGCCGCCAGGGAGGCGGCGAGCGCGGCCCCGGCCGCCATCGCCAGGAGGTACTGGACGCAGTCGCGCACCGAGCGGTACACGGTGGCGCGCAGGGCGACCAGCGCCGTGAACGGCGCGAACGTCGAAACCGTCGGCGGCAGCAGATAGCGCGCCAGGACCCATGCGGCCATGGAGGCGAGGACGGACTTGGCACCGAGCACCAGATCGTCCCGCTCGCTCCCCGCTTCCCGCACCGCACGGCGCAGATAGCCGGCTCTCTCCGCGAAGACGGCCCGAACCGTTGCGTACGCCTTGCCCCACCTGGGCACCAGCACCATCGATCACCTCCCCACCCCGTGTTCCCCCGTCGCCCACGGCAAACATCGGCCGCACGCGCCGGGACGGCCGAGCGGCGCCGTGGGGCAGCCCCCGGAGTTGCCGAGTGCCCCGCTCGCCGTCATCGTGAAGAACGCCTGACGAGGAGGGAGCGGGATGCCGCGACGCTACGAGTTGGTCTTTCCCGACGGCCCCGAAGGCGGCCAGGACATCGTGGAGGTGACGGCGACCGGCCGGACGGGCCCGGGCGGCCACCCCCTCTACGCCGATGCCACCGGAATCATCGAGGCGGAGATCAGCGACCGGGCAGAAGTACGGATCCTGGCGACCGGCGGCGGCCAGCAGCCGCCCCACGGCGTCATGGCCCGTCCCCTGGCGGACTGAGCGCCGTCCGACCCGGCCGTCCGTCCCGGCCGTCCGACCTGGGAGGAGGACGCGCTCATGGCCGTCCGACACCATCTGATCCGGCGCGCGCCGCGCGCCGTCTGGTCCGTGCTCGCCGATCCCACCCTGTACGGGGAATGGGTCGTGGGGCCGTCCGAGTCGGTCCCGATCGACCCGTACTGGCCCGAGGTCGGATCCCGGCTCCGCTACACCGTCCGGCTGGGCCCCTGGTCGGTCCAAGGGGTGACGACCGTCCGCCACCAGGAGCCCGGCAGGGAGCTGGAGCTGGAGGCCGCCTTCAAGCGGCTCGGCACGGCGCGGATCTTCCTCCAGCTCCGGCCGTGGGGCGAAGAAACCCTGGTCATCTGTGACGAACACCCACTGCGCGGTCTGGGCGGAGCCCTCCACAATCCCGTGAGCGAGGTGGCCCTGCAGATCCGGCACCGGGGCATGCTCGCCCGGCTGGGCCGGGTCGTGGAAGAGCGGCACGGGCAACAGCGCGGACAGCGGCACGAAGAGCGGCCCGGGGCGGCCCGTCGTGCCTGACGCGGTCGTGATCGGCGCGGGCCCGAACGGGCTGGTGGCCGCGAACCTGCTGGCCGACGCGGGGTGGAGCGTGGAAGTCCTGGAGGCGCAGCCGGAGCCCGGAGGCGCGGTGCGCAGCGACCGCGGGGTACATCCCGACTACGTCTCGGACCTGTTCAGCGCCTTCTACCCGCTGGCCGCGGCCTCCCCGGTGCTGGCCCGGCTCGACCTCGCGGCCGAGGGGCTGCGGTGGAGCCACGCTCCGTCCGTACTGGCCCACCCGCTCAGGGACGGCCGGTGCGCGGTTCTGGAGCGCGGCGCGGAGGAGACGGCAGCCGGCCTCGCGCAGTTCGCGGCGGCCGACGCGGACGCCTGGCGGGACCTGTACGGCGTGTGGAGCAGGATCGGCCCCGACGTGGTGCGGGCCCTGTTCACCCCGTTCCCCCCGGTCCGGTCCGGCCTCCGCCTGGCGGCGAAACTGAGGGCGGCGGGCGGCCTGCGGCTGGCCCGGAGCCTCGCCCTGCCGGTGCGCCGCCTGGGCGAGGAGACGTTCGGGGGTGAGGGCGGCCGGCTCCTGCTGGCGGGCAACGCCCTGCACGCCGACCTGGCCCCCGAGGCCGCGGGCAGCGGCGGATTCGGCTGGCTGATGTCGATGCTCGGGCAGAGCCACGGCTTCCCGGTCCCCGTCGGCGGGGCGGGCGCCCTGACGGACGCGCTCGTGAGCCGCCTGCGGCGGCGCGGCGGCGTCCTGCGGTGCGGGGAGCGGGTCACGTCCGTGGTCGTACGGGGCGGCCGGGCGGTGGGGGTCAGGACGGCGGGCGGGGAGAGCGTGGACGCGCGCAAGGCCGTACTCGCCGACACCTCGGCGCCCACCCTCTACCGGGACCTCGTCGGCGAGGAACACCTCCCGGCCCGGCTGCTGCGGGACCTCGAACGCTTCCAGTGGGACTTCGCGACCTTCAAGGTCGACTGGGCGCTGACCGGCCCGGTGCCCTGGTCCGCGCCGCGGGCCGCCACGGCGGGGACGGTCCACGTGGCGGACGGAATGGACGCCCTGACCCGGTTCGCCGCGCAGATCGCCATGGGCCAGGTGCCCGCCGAACCGTTCGCCCTGTTCGGCCAGATGACGACCGCCGACCCCACCCGCTCTCCCGCGGGTACGGAATCCGCGTGGGCCTACACCCATCTGCCGCAGCGCATCACCGCCGACGCCGGGCCCGACGGCATCACCGGCCGCTGGAGCCCCGGCGAACAGGAGGCCATGGCCGACCGCGTGGAAGAGCAGGTGGAACGCTTCGCACCCGGCTTCCGCGGCCGCATCGGCGCCCGCAGGATCCTGGCGCCCGCCACCCTGCAGGCCATGAACGAGAACCTTCACAACGGCGCCATCAACAACGGCACCACCGCCCTGCACCAGCAGGCGGTCTTCCGCCCCACCCCCGGCACCGGCCGACCGGAGACCCCCGTCAGGAACCTCTACCTCGCCTCAGCGGCGGCCCACCCCGGCGGGGGAGTCCACGGCGCACCCGGCGCGAACGCCGCCCGGGCGGCCCTGCGGCCCCACGGACCGCGCACCCTGCTCCACCGGGCCCAGCGCGTCTGAACCCGGCCCCGCTCCCCGCCTCAGCCCAGGATCTGCTCGACCCCGCTGGTGCCGCTGCCCTCCTGGGACTCCCACGCCCAGTCCTCCTCCAGGCGCAGCCGGCCGTCGGGGAGTTCCGTCACGAGGGAGACGCAGTGCCCCGAGGCGGTCGTGCCGTCGAGCCGGAGCTGGACGTATCGGAAGTCGATGGTGTCGTCCGCCCGGGTGCCGACCAGATGACCCCTGACCACGTCCCCGCCGGCGTACTCGGCCCAGACGTGCCCGTCCTGCTCGCGGTACTCGAACCGGGTCTGCCGACCGACCTGTCCGGCTGCCTGATCGGCCACGGGAACGAAGACGAGGCCGTCGAGCGAGCGCGCCATGGGGAACTCCTGAGGGGAAGGCGGCCCGGGGAAGGCCCCCGGCCCGCTCGGACTGTGCGAACCACCTTAGGCGGCGGGCGATTCCGGGTGCAGCACGGCCATGGCGATCTCGCGCACGCGGTCCCGCGTGATGCCGGTGCGCTGTTCGACGGCGAGCGGGTGGTCGGTGGGCTCCAGCCGGATGGCGGGCCGGTGGCCGACCGGTCGGGTGTGGGCGTTCGTCTTGAGGTCGATCGTGCCCTCGGAGTACAGCGCGAGTTCGGTGCTGAGCCAGCCGAAGTACGGCTTCTCGGCCTCGCGGCCCGGCGTGTCCCACACCTCGACGGCGCGGGCGAAGTTGTCCCTGCTCAGGGAGACCCAGACGCCCCAGGAGAAGACGTCCGCGGTGCCGATCACGGGTATTTCGATCAGGCCCTTGACGAAGAAGTGCTGTCCCTTGATGACGCAGTGGTCGGGGGACAGCGTGCTGTCCGGGTCGGCTTCGAAGCCGGAGTTCCAGACGGTGGGGGCGGCGGCCTCGTAGCTCAGGGGTGGTTCAGCGTGGTGCTCGCCGCAGGTTGAGCAGGTGAAGCCGGGATCGTTGGTCATGGGGGGAGCCTAGCGGGACCACCCGCACCGGGAGAGCGCGTCGATGTGCTGGAGACGACGGGGGATCCCGGTGCGGCGCGGCTGCGGTCAGATGCGGTCGGCCGCGATCAGGACGTACTGGAAGGAGCCGTCCTTGTAGGAGTTGATGAACGCCTCCTCGATGCCGGTGACCAGGGAGGACGTGGCCCGCAGTTCCCAGTAGGGGAGGGTGTCGGGAGTCAGGTCGATGACGGTCTGCGGGACGAGGCGGTTGTCGGCCATCGCGCGCAAGTACTCCCGGCGGGAGTGGATGTTGCACTCGAAGTGCGCGTTGATCTGGGAGACCCACTTCGAGGGCTGGCCGTAACGCGGGTTCCAGCAGCCCGTGATGGTCACGTAGCGGCCGCCGACCTTGAGGATGCGCGAGTGCTCGGCGAAGAGGTCGTGCAGGTCGACGTACATGCTCGACTCGTTGTTCCACGAGGCCGCGGCCTGCCCGGTCTCGAAGGGCGTACCGAGCATGTTGCAGACGCGGGCGCGGACGTGGTCCTCGATGCCGAGTTCGTGGGCGCGGTGGTTGGCGAACTCGGCCTGCTTCGCCGACAGGGTCACGCCCTCGACCTTGCTCCCGAAGCGCTGGTGGGCCATGACCATCGAGCCGCCGCGGCCGCAGCCGGCGTCCACGAGGGTGTCGTCGCGGCTGATGTCGCCGAGGTGGTCCAGGAGGAGTTCGGCCTGCGCCGATTCCAGGCGGTGGAGTTCGGCGATCAGCTTCTTCTCGTACGTGCTGTCGCCGGCGTCCCCGAGGGCGGAGTGGTCGACCTCGCCGATGCCGTAGTGGTGGTGGTAGAGGCCGTCCACGTCACCGAGTCGCAGGTTCACGGGCCTGGCCTCGTGGTCCCAGTACCGGGCGATGTCCCCCTGGTAGGCGGTCGCCGGGGAAGGGATGAACACGGAGGTGCCGATGGAGGTCGCGGTAGCGGCGGTGGTCAGGTCGGTGCCAGTCATGGATAGTCCCATCTTTGCCATGCTTTGCGAGGCTTTACCAGAAATCGGGAAGGCTGTAGCGGTAGGTGTTGGTCTGGTGCCAGTAGTGATTGCCGTCGAGCCACGCGGCCACCCCGCGCAGGAAGCGCAGCACGGTGGGGGCGGGGCACGCGATGGCCAGAGCGGCGGCTTCGGCCTCGAAGGCGTGCATGAGGTCGTTGTGGACCTCGACCGCCTTGAGGTAGGCATCCCGCTCGGAGGCGCCCTCGCGATCGGCGATCACCACGGGCAGGTTCATGTGCCGTCCGGGGGCGGCGAGTTCCTTGGTGTACGAGTACAGGTCGTTGACGATGGTGGTGGCGTTGCCGGCGAGTGCGATGACCCGCTGCATGGCCGGCTGCGCGTGGAGGTCCGCGGGCAGTTCGTAGCCGCCGACGGTGTCGGTGATGGTGGGGCACGGGCGGAAGTTGTTGAACTGCCGCATCGCCAGGTACTCCCACACCTCGGGGACGTGGTCGGTCTGGGCCCAGGCGGCCTCGGCGAGGTAACCCAGGTGCAGCCGGGCCATGTCGTGCCGGAACCGGTCGGTCTGGGAGGGCGTGGACTGCTGGACGAAGTACTCCATGGCGGAGCGGTAGGCGCGCCGCGGGGCGTCCGAGTGCAGGGACTCCGCCCACGGGGGGCCGTACTCCTTCGTCGTGTGGAGGGGGTCCAGAGCGGTGTGGGCCAGCAGGAGCCGCCCGCCGAGACCGATGGGCGAACCGCCGTGGTCCTCGCAGTAGCAGTCGTCGACCGCGTTCTCGGCGACCATCAGCCGGGTCGCGATCATCAGATGCTCGATGGACGGCGCGTCCGGATGACAGGCGACCATGTAGCGCCCGACGGAGAAGCCGTCGAACTGGTCCTCCCAGTCCTCGGGATACAGCTCGACCTCGTCCAGCGCCCAGGCCTTGATCCTCCTGCTGACCTCCTCGACCCGCGCCGGATCGGGCTCCGCCACCGGGTGGTGGTAGAGGCCCGGGATCGGGCGGCCCGCGACCGGTTCGGCGGGCGCCGCCGCCTCGAGCGCCGCGGCCGGTACGGGCTCCAGGACCCGGGCCGGGTAGAGACCCGACGTGCCCAGGCCGCTCGGGCCGCGCAGGAGCCGCTCCAGGGCGGAGCGGCTCCGGCCCGCCGCGGCCGCCACCTCCTCCGGCGGGTGCGCGGCGGCCGGGTCGACGGCCGCGTCGCCGGGGGACATGGGTACGGGTACGGGCGCGGGTGCCGGTACGGATACGGGTACGGGTACGGGAGGCGGGACGACCGGGGCGGCCGGGGGCGTCAGGGCCGTCAGGGCGCCGGTGTCGGTGGCCGCCCGTGCCTGGGCGGCCGCGACGACGTAGGCCCCGAACCGAGCCGCGGCGGCAGGCAGGCTCGACTGCAGAGGGGAAAGCCCGGGATCGGGCATCCGTGGCTCCTTGGTGGGGTGGGTGGGCTTGTCCGGGGAGGTACGGGCCGAAGGGGACGGCCGGACGGCCTAGTCGCGCCTGCGCGCGATCTGTACGTTCTCGAGCACACCGAGGGCGTCGGGCACCAGGATGGCGGCGGAGTAGTAGGTGGTCACCAGGTAGGAGATGATCGACCGTTCGTCGATGCCCATGAAGCGCACCGACAGACCCGGCTCGTACTCCTCCGGCAGCCCCGTCTGGTGCAGACCGATCACGCCCTGCTTGTCCTCGCCCGTTCGCATGACGAGGATCGAGGTGGTGTTCTCCTTGCTGATGGGGATCTTGCTGCAGGGCAGGATCGGGACCCCGCGCCAGGCCGGAACCTGCTGGCCGCCCAGATCGACGTGATCGGGGTAGAGGCCGCGCGCGTTGAACTCCCGGCCCATCGCCGCGATCGCCCGGGGGTGCGCGAGGAAGAACTTGGAACCGCGACGGCGGCAGAGCAGCTCGTCGAGGTCGTCCGGCGTGGGAGGGCCGGAGTGGGTCTGGATCCGCTGCTTGAAGGCGGCGTTGTGGAGCAGACCGAACTCCCGGTTGTTGACCAGCTCGTACTCCTGGCGCTCGCGCAACGCCTCGATGGTCAGCCGGAGTTGCTCCTCGGTCTGGTTCATCGGCTCGTTGTAGAGGTCGCCGACCCTGGTGTGGACCCGCAGCACGGTCTGGGCGAGGGAGAGCTCGTACTCGCGCGGATTGAGTTCGTAGTCGACGTAGGTGCCGGGCAGTTCGGCCTCGCCGGTGTGGCCGGCCGACATCGCGATCTCGGCTTCGCCGTGCTTGTTCTGCCGCTGCAGGGGCAGCGCGCTGAAGTGCCGGACATGGGCCTGCAGGCCCGGCGCGGCGGACAGTACGGCGGCGAAGTCGGCGCGGGACAGGGTGAGCAGGGTGCCTGCGGTCTCGGCGGTGGCCGTGGCGTCCCACGTGGCGTCGCCGTCCAGCAGGGCGTACTCGCCGAAGTGGTCGCCGTCCGCCAGTACCGCGACGGCCACCTCTTCCCCGTACTTGCCCACGGAGGTCTGGCCGACCCGGCCGTGGGCGATCAGGTGGATCTGCTCCGCGGGGCCGCCGCGCTCGGTCAGGACCTCGCCGGCCCGGAAGTCGCGCTGCACGCACCGGTTGGCGAGCGCGGTCAGTACGTCCAGGTCCTCGAAGCTCCTGAGCAGGGCCAGCTCACCGAGCTCGCGGGGGATGACGCGGACCCGGCCGCCGTCCTGGACGAACTCGACGCGCCCGTCGCCGACGGTGTAGCTCAGCCGGCGGTTCACCCGGTAGGTGCCGCCCTTGGTCTCCACCCAGGGGAGCATCCGCAGCAGCCAGCGGGAGGTGATCTCCTGCATCTGCGGCGCGGACTTGGTCGTGGTGGCGAGGTTGCGCGCGGCCGCCGTGCCCAGGCTGGATTGCCGAGGCGGCTCCAGCTGGGCTTCGGGGCTGGTCTCAACGGTCATCGACGAGATCTCCTTGACAGGGCGGTGGCGGGGGTTCGCGCGCGTTCTCGACAAAAGAGGAAAAACGAATAAACATTCGGGAATCGGTCCGGATCCGTTGAGAACGCTAATGTCCTGGGCCCATGCGCCCCAGCGGAGTCGGCGGGATTACCTCGAAGCGGTGATCTTCTGCCGCACGGAGTTTGGCCTGGACACCATCGGTGTCCAGGCCAACTCGGGCCGGATTTCCGGCCAATGGCGCTCACGCCCCTCCTCGCCATGCCCCGCCGGGGTCAGTCGCGTACGTGCAGCCCGAATCCCGTGCGGCCCGCCGGTTCCAGACCCTCCTTCAGGTGCAGCGAGGGGATCTCGTAGTCACCGAAGTTCTGCCGCCGGAACGGGATGGGGTCGGTCGACTCCAGGGTGAGCAGCCGCTCTTGCCAGGCCTTGGCGACGTCCGCGTAGTCCTCGTCGGTCATCCGGTCGACGCCGTGCAGGACGAACGGCGGCAGCGCCTCCATGCCCGGGTAGTAGAGGATCCCGTGGTGGATCGGGAACAGCAGGTCGTCGATCGGGCCGTTGATCCCGCGCGCGCCGTAGTGCGACTCGGGGCCGCCGACGGTCACCGACAGCAGGGCCTTCCGGCCCGCGAGGGTGCCTTCGCCGAAGCGCTCGCCGTACTTGGTCTCGCTGTGTTCGCCGACGCCGTACGCGAAGCGGTAGGTGAACACCCGGTCCACCCAGCCCTTGAGGATCGCGGGCATCGTGTACCACCACAGGGGGAACTGGAAGATGACCGTGTCGGCCCACAGCAGCTTCTCCTGCTCGGCCAGGACGTCCGCGGTGAGCGTCCCGGCGTCGAAGGCCCGGCCCGAGTCCAGGGCGACCTTCAGCGGACTCGACGCCTCGGGGCCGTAGTCCGCGGCGTCGACGACCGCCTTCCAGTTCATCGCGTACAGATCGCTCACCCGGACCTCGTGCCCCGCGGCCTCCAGGGTGGACACCGCCAGGTCCTTGAGCGAGCTGTTGAGCGACTTCGGCTCCGGGTGGGCGTGGACGATGAGCGTCTTCACGGGAACTCCTTCGGATCGGGTGATGCCGTCGATCCTGGGCGCCGCGGCGCCCGGCGTTCAGGGGCGCCGCTTCCGTAGGACGGGACTTCCTGGTACTGGCAGGGCCACCCTCACCCGCGCCGTCCGGGGCGATACTGGCGGCATGGACGATCTTGCGGGCTTCCTGCGGACCCGGCGTTCCCGGGTCGACCCGGCCGCCGTCGGCATCCCCACCGACAGCCGCCGCCGCGTCGAGGGGCTGCGCCGCGAAGAGGTCGCGCACCTGTCCGGAGTCAGCGTCGACTACTACGTACGCCTGGAGCAGGGCCGCGCGACCCAGCCCTCCGAGCAGGTCCTGGACGCGCTCGCCCGCGTCCTCGGCCTGGACGAGACCGAACGCGGGCACCTCCACCGGCTGGCGCGGCAGCGCCGTCGCCGCGCGAAGGCGCCGAGCGGGCGGATCCGGCCGGAGCTGCTGCACGTCCTCGGCCTGGTGACCGGCGCGCCCGCGCTGATCATGAACCACCGTCTGGACGCGCTCGCCGGGAACCCCCTCGCCGGGCTGCTCTTCGGCCGGCCGGTGCCGGGCCTGAACATCGCCCGGCACGTCTTCCTGGAGGAGACCGGGCGCGGCCTGTACGCGGAGTGGGAGAAATGCACCCTCGACGTGGTCGGGCACCTGCGCCTGGCCGCCGGCGAGTACCCCGACGACCCCCGCCTGGCCTCGCTCATCGGCGAGCTGGCGATGGGCAGCGAGCGCTTCCGGCACCTCTGGGCCCGCGCGGACGTCTCCGCCCGCGCCCACGGACGCAAGGCGTACCGGCACCCCCTGGTCGGGCCGCTGGAGCTGCACCAGGAGAACTTCGCGCTGCCGGACACACCGGGGCTGGAGCTGATCGTGCTGTCCGCGGCGCCCGGCAGCGCCGCCGAGGACGGGCTGCGCCTGCTCGCGAGCCTGGGCACGGCCGGCGCCGCCGACGCGCCCGCGCCGGTCCCCGCACCGGTTGCCGCACCGGCTCCGGCTCCGGCGAGCCTCGGACAAAACGGCTGAACGAGTCATTAGGGTCGCAGTCCGATGCCGACCCGGCCATCCGCAGGGCGGACGGCCTCGCTACAGCGGGTGGGGCCGTGAAACCAACAGTCTGCCTGAACATGATCGTCAAGGACGAGGCTCCGACCATCCGGAAGTGCCTCGACTCGCTGCGCCCCCTGATCGACACCTGGGTGATCGTGGACACCGGCTCGACGGACGGTACCCAGGACGTCATCCGGGACTGCTTCCGCGACCTGCCGGGGGTGCTGCACGAGCGCCCGTGGAAGGGCTTCGGCGCCAGCCGTACCGAGGCGATCGAACTCGCCCGCTCCCGGGCCGACTACCTGCTGTTCATCGACGCCGATGACGAGATGCAGGTGGAGCCCGGGTTCCGGATGCCGGACCTGACCCTCGACGCGTACCAGGTGGCCCTCCACGACGGCCCCATCATCCACTGGCGGCCCGCTCTCGTCTCCACCCGGCTGCCCTGGCGGTACGTCGGTGTCCTCCACGAGTACATCGAGTGCGGCACCCCGTACACCCACGGCAGGCTCGACGGAGCCAACATCCTCACCGTCGGCGGCGGAGCGCGCCTCCGGGAGGGCGGCCTGCGCAACAAATACCTGCGGGACGCGGAGATCCTGGAGCAGGGGCTGATCGAGGAACCCGGGAACGCCCGGTACATGTTCTACCTGGCCCAGAGCTGGCGGGATGCGGGAGAGCCGGAGAAGTCCCTCGCGTCCTACGACCGCCGGGCGGCGATGCCCGGCTTCGTCGAGGAGACCTACTGCGCCCAGGTCTACGCCGCGCGGCTCGCCGCGGAGCTGGGCCGGCCGCCGGCCGAGGTGATGGACCGCTACCTGCGCGCCCACGAGAGCCGCCCCTCGCGCGCCGAGGCGATCGGCGACCTCGCCCGCATCTGCCGTCTCGCGGAGCGCTGGCCCTTGGCGTACATGTTCGCCAAGGAGGCGGCCCGCATCCCCTTCCCGACGGACATCCTGTTCGTCGAGTTCTCTTGGCACGAATGGCGCGCGCTCGACGAACTCGCCGTGGCCGCCTCCTGGGTCGGCGCCTACCAGGAGTCCCTGGAGTGCTGCGAGCGGCTCCTCGGTGAGGGCCGGCTTCCCGGCGAGGAGCGCGAACGCGTCGCGGGGAACCTGGAGTTCGTCCAGCGCAAGCTGAGCGCGACGTACCACGTGGTCGCCTGATCCCGAGGATGAGAGAGTCATGACCGTCACCGCCCCCTCCAGCACGACCGCCCCCGCCGCCACGACCGCTCCCGCCTCGCCCGTGCTCGCGCTGGTGCGGCCCCAGCGGCCGACCCATGTCGTCGACATCGGCGCCAACCCGATCGACGGGGACCCGCCGTACCAGGACATGCTGCGAGCCGGACTGTGCCGGGTGACCGGCTTCGAGCCGCAGCCCGACGCCCTGGAGGACCTGCGGCGCCGCAAGGGCCCGCTCGAGACCTACCTGCCCGATGCCATCGGAGACGGCGCCACCCATACGCTCCGTGTCACCGCGGCCTCGGGAATGACCAGCCTCTACCGTCCCGACCCGAAGCGGCTCGGGCTCTTCAACGGCTTCACCGAATGGGGCAGGGTCCTCGAGGAGATCCCGGTCGCCACCCGGCGGCTGGACGAGGTCGAGGAGGTCGGCCCCTTCGACCTCCTCAAGATCGACATCCAGGGTGCCGAGCTGATGGTGTTCCAGGGCGCCCGGCAGAAGCTGGCCGAGGCAGTGGCGATCCACACCGAGGTCTCGTTCGTTCCGCTGTACGAGGACCAGCCCGTGTTCGGCGATGTGGACCAGGAGCTGCGCCGCCAGGGCTTCATCCCGCACGCCTTCGCGGCGGTCAAGCGCTGGCCCATCGCCCCGGTGGTCTTCGGCGGCGACTTCCGCCTCGCCCGGCACCAACTCCTGGAAGCCGACGTCGTGTACGTACGCGACTTCGGGCACCCCGACGCCATGACCGACGAGCAGCTCGGGCAACTGGCCCTGATCGCCCACCACGTGTACGGCTCCACCGACCTCGCGCACCACTGCCTCGGCGCCCTGGCCGCCCGGAACGCCGCCGCACCCGACGCACCGGCCCGCTACCTCACGATGGCGGGCTGACCGCCACGGCCCAGGTCCCCCTCACGGCCGCACCGGCCGGTCGGCGTCTCAGAACAGGCGGTGGCCCTGTACCCACACGGTCCTGCCGCCGCCGTCGCGGACCAGCCGGAGCTTCTTGACGCCCGAGTAGTTGCCGGCGGTCGTGAGGAACGCCGGTCCGATGATGATGGCCACGGCGCAGGCGGCGACGAGTCTGCCGATCACGTTCACCGGCTCGGTGTCCCCCTCCTCGACCGTCTGGCCTCCCAGGTGGACGAGCATCGGGACGGTGACGAGCAGCGAGAGCAGCAGGAGCCAGCCCAGCACCCGGTAGATCTCGTACTTCGCGCGGGCCTTGGCCAGGCTCTCGACCGTGACGGAAAGCGGCTTGTGGCAGCGCGGGCAGGTGAAGCCGACGGTCTCGTCACCCTTGCGCGGCCGGCGGCCTTCGCCCGCCGACATGCGGGAGACGCTCCACTTGACCGTGGTCCCGCCGAGTCCGGACGTGACACTGACGCGGCACCCCATGCTCAGGGTGTACTCCTCGTTCAGCAACTGCTTGGCCAACCCCATGGACCCCCCAGCCCCCTGCCCGTGCACGCCACGGAAGGAGCCAGAGTTTAGGCCCCCACGGACCGGAGCGAAACCCGCTGTCGGCCGGGATCCCGCCGCCCCGGAACCCGGGGCGGCGGCGTCGTTCCGCCGGCCGGTCTCAGGTGCGGCGCGGGCGGGCGGCGGTGTCGAGGTAGAAGGCGTCGATGCTCTGGACCGCCTGCTCGAACTCCTCCAGGTTGACCGGCTTGGTCACGTAGGCGTTGGCGTGGCTGCTGTACGCGCCGACCACGTCGTCCGGCGCGGAAGAGGTGGTGAGGACCACCACGGGGATGGCCTGCAGGTCGTCGTCGCTCTTCAGGACCTTCAGCAGGTCGCGGCCGTTCATCCGGGGCATATTGAGGTCCAGGACGATGAGGTCGGGCCGGACGCTGTCCGGGTCGCGGAGGTGTTCGAGAGCGGCGACTCCGTCGGTGACCTGGACCAGATTGCGGGCACCGCGCTCGGAGAGGGCCTCCTCGATCAGCATGGCGTCGGCCATGTCGTCCTCGACGAGCAGCACGTCGAAAGGGCGGGCGGGGGTGGTCATCATCGGATGCTCCGTGGGTGCTTCGTCGGTGTGGTGGAAGAGCCCCGGCCAGCGGCGCCGGGCACCCTGGCGGGTCATCCCGCATGCCCGGCCGATTTGGGGGTATCCGGCACCTCCGCGGGCGGCTGCCACGGCCGCGTCCCGCTGAAGGCGTTCGGCGGCCCGCTGGAGCTGTTCCAGAAGGTGCAGGAGGGCCAGGGCCTGGGCGGGGTTCGGATCCGGAGGGGGAGGGGTGTCTGCGAGTAGTCGAAGGGCAAGGCGCCGCGCAAGAAGACCGACCGCCGAGTCCGCGGCGGCGGCCGTCTCCTCGGGGGTCGTCTTCAGGAAGAAGTTCTTGCCAGGCATACCGGAACCTTAGGCCCCGGGTCGGCCCCTCGACAACAAAGGTTGTCGAGAACCCTCTACAGTGGCCGCTGGCCCCTGACGGCGGGGCATCACGGGCATCATGCGCATCACAGGGCATAGCAGTCATCGCAGGTAGTCGGCAGGGCGGAGGGGTGCAGTACATGAGCGGGAACACGGGTCCGCGTCCGCAGCGGTTCTCCGCCTGGACGACGCGGCGGTGGCTGCGTGTCGGAGTGGCCGTGTCACTGGCTCTCCTCACGGTCCTGGGCGTGACGGGAGCATGGGTCCTGGGGCGCACGCAAACGCTCAGCGAAGACCTCCTGGACGTGAAGGCTCCCGCGGTGAGCACGTCGTTCCGCCTGGAAGCGGCCCTGCTGAACCAGGAGACCGGGATCCGCGGCTACGGGCTCACCGGCAATCCCGACTTCCTCACCCCCTACCGGCAGGGACTGACCGACCAGGCGACCAACGCGGCGCGCCTGGCCGAGCTGCTCCACGACGACCCGGCCCGACTGGAGGACCTGGCGGCCGTGCGGGAGGCCGCGCGGAACTGGCAGGAACGCACCGCCCGCCCCATCGCCGCCGCCCCCGCGGGGACGGTCTCCCCGCCGAGCGCCGAGCGCGCCGCGCAGGGCAAGGCGTCCTTCGACCGGGTCCGGGCCGCCCTGAGCGGCCAGCAGGGGCGGCTGGAGGCGGACCGGGCGCGGGCGGTGGAGCACCTCTCCGCCTCGATGGGGCTGTGCAACGCGATCTTCGCCGCGATCGCGGTGCTCATCGTCCTGCTGGCGGTCCTGGTCTTCGAGGCGCTGCGCCGCGGCATCACCGAGCCCCTGGACCGGCTCGGGGCGGACGCCCGCGCGGTCGCCGGTGGTGACTTCGGCCACCCCATCGCCCTGACCGGCCCGGCGGACCTGCGCCGACTCAGTGGCGAGATCGACTTCATGCGGCGCCGTCTCGTCCGGGAGCTGGCGTTCGTCGAGGAGGCGCGCCTGCGTCTCGACGCACAGGCGACGGACCTCCAGCGCTCGAACGCCGAGCTCGAGCAGTTCGCGTACGTCGCCTCCCACGACCTGCAGGAGCCGCTGCGCAAGGTCTCCAGCTTCACCCAGCTCCTCCAGCGCCGCTACGGCGGGCAGCTCGACTCCCGGGCCGACCAGTACATCGACTACGCGGTGGACGGGGCGAACCGCATGCAGGTCCTCATCAACGACCTCCTCGACTTCTCCCGCGTGGGCCGCGTCCACCGCGAACTCCAGAGCGTCGACCTGGGCTCGGTACTGAAGCGGACCCTGTCCGCCCTCAGCGTGAGCATCGAGGAGACGGAGGCCTCGATCACGCACGACCCGCTGCCCGCCCTGGTCGCCGACCCCACCCAGATGGGCATGCTCTGGCAGAACCTGATCGGCAACGCGATCAAGTTCCACCGCCCCGACGAGGCACCGCGGATCCATGTGACCGCGGTCCCGGAGGGGGAGCAGTGGCGGTTCACGGTCACCGACAACGGGATCGGCATCGACCCCGAGTACGCCGAGAAGGTGTTCGTGATCTTCCAGCGGCTGCACACCAAAGAGGCCTACAACGGCAGCGGCATCGGACTGGCGATGTGCAAGAAGATCGTCGAGTTCCACGGGGGCGCCATCGCCGTCGACACCGGCTACCAGGACGGAACCCGCATCACCTTCACCCTCGCCGCCGAACCCCCGAAGGCGGTCGGCCCGTCCACCCTGCCGGAAGCCACCCGCGCCGACACGGAGCAGGAGCCGGGCACGGAGTACGGCGCGGAGCGAGACCCGGAGCGTGACGCGGAGCAGGTGCAGGCCCGGTGACCCTCGCCACCTCAACCGCCCTCGGCGCGGCCCCGACCGAGGCGGCGGTGTACCGCATCCTCCTCATCGAGGACGACGAGGGCGACGCCCTCCTGGTCGAGGAGCTGCTCCAGGACACCGGGCTGCGGTACGAGCTGACCACGGGGGCGACCCTCGCCGAGGCGCGCACCCAACTCGCCGCCCGCGCGATCGACTGCATCCTGCTGGACCTGCACCTGCCGGACGTGGCGGGCACCGAGGCGATCGCCGCCGTACGGGAGCTGGCCCCGCACGCCGCGGTGATCGTCCTGACCGGTCTGTCCGAGACGCAGGCGGGCGCCGAGGCGATGGCCGCCGGAGCCCAGGACTACCTCGTCAAGGGCAAGGTCGAAGCCGACCTGCTGCACCGGACGGTCCGCTACGCCGTCTACCGCAGCCAGACCGAACGCGCGACCGTCGAGGCCCAGCAGGCCCGGCTGCACGCCGAGGAGAACGCCCGCCTGGAGCGGGGGCTGCTGCCCCAGCCCCTCCTCGCCACCTCCACCGTCACGGTGACGACGCGCTATCTGCCCGGCGCCGAGAGAACCCTGCTCGGGGGCGACTTCCTCGACGTCGTCGAGGGCGACGACGGACGGCTGCACGCGGTGGTCGGTGACGTCAGCGGCCACGGCCCCGACGCGGCGGCGGTCGGCGTCTGCCTGCGCATCGCCTGGCGCTCGCTCATCCTCGGCGGACACCACGGCAACGACCTGCTGCACCTCATGGAACGCATTCTCATCGCCGAGCGCGGCGCCCAGCCGCTGTTCGCCACCTGCACCCTCCTCACCCTCGACCAGAAGGCCGGCACCGCCACCCTCCACCTGGCCGGCCACCACGAGCCCCTGCTCACCACGGGGGACGACACCAGGGAGGTGGCCGCCGCCCACGGCATCGCACTGGGCATCGCCCCGTCCCTGCGCGACTGGCCCGCCACCGTCGTCCCGCTCCCGCCCGTCGGAGCCCTCACCCTCTACACCGACGGCCTCACCGAAGGGCACAACGGCACGGACGCCGGACGCCTGGGCGTCGAAGGACTCCTCACCCTGATCCGGAGCCTCCCCCCGACGGACCCGGCCGCCCATGTCGACCGGCTCATCAAGGAGGCACAGGCACTCGACGCCGGTCGGCACACCGACGACCTGGCCATACTCCGCCTGGACTGGAAGCACGGGTGACGCCCCCCGTCGAGAGCCCCTGGAGGCGATCCGCCGGGTCGGCGGGCCGCGTACCCGGCACGATCGACCCCGAGGGACCGCGGGCTTCGAGCGCTTAGCCTGAGCGGGTGACCAGCAACGCTCTCGGAGATTTCCTGCGCGCCCACCGGGCCCGCCTGCGGCCCGCCGATGTCGGGCTCGCGTCCCACGGCGCCCGCCGGGTGGCGGGGCTGCGGCGGGAGGAAGTCGCCGTCCTGGCCGGGATGAACGGCGACTACTACGCCCGCCTGGAACAGGGCCGCGAGCGCAGGCCCTCCCCGCAGATCCTCGAAGCGATCAGCGGCGCGCTGCGGCTGGACGACGGGGCGCGGGAGCACCTGTACCGGCTGGCGGGCACCGCGCCGGACGGTGCGCGCCCGCAGCCGGGGGAGACCGTCAGCGCGGAGCTGCGGCAGCTGATGGACGGGCAGGCGAACGCCGTGGCGTTCGTCCTGAACCCGGCCACCGACTTCCTGGCGACGAACACCCTGGCCGAGGCGCTGTTCTCCCCGTTCGCCGCGGTGGACAACCTCGCCCGGATGACCTTCCTCGATCCGGCCGCCCGGGGCTTCTTCGCCCCGTGGGGGCGGGCGGCCGAGGCGGTCGTGGCCGCGCTGCGCCACGCCACGGGCCTCGACCCGCACTACGCCCGCCTGCACGACCTCGTCCGCTCCCTGGGCGGGGCGAGCGCGGAGTTCGCGGCGCTGTGGACCTCGCACAGCGTCCACGCGAAGACCCGGGACGCCAAGGAGCTCCTCCACCCCGACGTCGGTCCGCTGGCCCTCACCTTCCAGACCTTCGACGTACGGGGCGCCCCGGGCCAGCAGCTGGTGATCTACCACGCCGCGCCGGGAAGCCCCGCCGCGCAGGCGCTGACCCTGCTCGGCGCTCTCCACGCGACCCGCTCGGAGCGGTAGTGGCGCGCGGCTCGCTGCCTGGCGTGCCGTCACATTCGTTGGGCGGCAGGTGTGTTGAGCACGTACGCCCGAGAAGCGTGCACCTCGTCGCGCAGGGCGGCCAGGTCGACGCCCAGGACCTGGCCGTTCCACTTGCGGGGCTCGCCGTTGATGAGGACGGCACTGATGTTGCGGGCGTCGGAGCCCAGCACGACGGTGCCGATCGGGTCGTTGAGCGGCATGTTGTTGAGGTCCTCCGCCCGGATGACGAGCAGGTCGGCCTTCTTGCCCGGGGTCAGCGAGCCGGTGACGCGCTCCAGGCCGTTCGTGCGGGCGCCCTGGAGGGTGGCGAAGTCCAGGACGTCGTGAGTGGAGATGCGTACGGGCTGCCGGCCGGTGCCGTGTACGGCGTTGACCGCGCGCATCCGCTGGATGGTGTGCAGGGCCCGCATCTGCGTGAACATGTCGCTGGCCAGGGCGACTTCGACGTCGATGCTCAGCCCGGGGCGCACGCCGACGGACAGCGCCTCGTCGACCGCGGGGATCGCCGTCTCCAGCCCGATCTGCGCGTCGGAGGTGGGGGCCAGGGCGATGGTCGTGCCGCTCTCCCCGATCGCGCCCCAGGCCGCCGCGCTGAGTCCGGTGGCGTGGATGAGGGTGAGGTCGGGGCCGAGCAGGCCCTCCTGCGCCCACCGCTGGACGGCCCGCGAGGAGGAGGCGCCGAAGACGGCGTCCACGCTCACCCCGATGCCCAGGTCCCGGGCGGCCCGGGCGAGTTCGGGCCCGTACGCGAGCGCGGGTCCGGCGATCTCGTCGGTGGCCAGGGCGGCCAGGCGCAGGGTCAGCAGCTGGTCCTCACCGGCGAAGTACCGGTCCCTCAGGCGGCTCAGGTCGCCGGGCCACTGCTCGTCCCACGCGCCGAAGTGCGGAGCCATGGAGGCGTGCACACCGCGGATGCCGGTGTCGACGAGGGCCTGGACGGCGGCGTCGGAGTGTTCGGGGGTACGGGAGTTGTGGGAGAAGTCGAGCATGCAGGTGATGCCGCCGTCGATCGCCGTCAGAGCGGCCAGCCGGGTGCCGACGTACATGTCCTGGGGCCGGTAGACGGTCGCGTAGCCGGCCAGCGTGGACATCACGTAGGCGCCGAGGTCGTCGACATCCGGCATGATCCGCCGCAACTGGGCCTCCCAGGCGTGCCGGTGGGTGTCGACGAAGCCCGGAGTGAGGACGGTGCCGGTGGCGTCGACGACCACCGCGCCGTCCCGGTTGAGACCGGGACCGACCGCGGTGATCATGTCGCCTTCGACGAGCAGATCGGCTCGGTCCAGGACGCCCAGGTCCGGGTCCATGGTGACGACGGTCGCGCCGGTGAACAGGATCCGCCGCCGCGGGTCGGCGGATCGGCGCAGGAGCTGTTCGAGCACGGCGGGGCTGGTGGTGCCGGAGGCGGTCAAGGGGGACGTCCTGTTCGTCGTGCCGGGGCGTGGGAGCCCGTACGGGAGGGGGTGATGACCCCAGCCTCGGGCCGCCCGCCGGCGACAACCAGGCCGCCGTCAGCCTGGGTACACCGCACCCTGGCTGATCCCGATGCCCTGGGCAGCAGGGGATCAGAGACCGGGGGTGGCCGGGTCGCGGGACGGCAGCCCCGCCCGGAGAGCGGCCGGTCGCGTGTCCTGCGGCGCGGGGCCGAGCCATTCGCACATCAGGACGGTGGCGTCGTCCTGGAGGCGCCCGTCGTGGTGATCGAGGACGGCCCGCATGAGCCGGCGCATGGTCTCGGGAACGGGCAGGCCCTCCGCGTGATGGCGGATGAGGAAGTCGGTGAAGCGCTCGAGCCCGAACTCGCCGTCGCCGGGGCGGCGGGCCTCGGTGATCCCGTCGGTGTAGAGCACGATGCGGTCGCCCGGTTCCAACCGCTCGCGGCAGACCGTACTGACCAGCCCGAGGCCGGTGCCCATGGGGTGGGCCGGCGGGCACGTGAGGTGGCTGCTCCAGCGGTTGCCGCGGATGATGATCGGTGGGGGATGGCCGCGGTTGACCCAGCTCAGCTCGCCGGTGCGGGTGTCGAGGACGGCGAGGATGCCGGTGACGAAGCGGCGGTGGCCGTACTGCTCCATCAGGGCGGCCTCCACGGCCTCGCCCTTGGCGACGAGTCCGGCGCCCTGTCGGCGGGAGTTGCGGCAGGCCCCCAGGGCCAGGGCTCCGCACAGGCCGGCGGCGGTGTCGTGGCCCATCGCGTCGAAGAGCGTCAGATGGATCAGGGGGCCGTCGATGGCGTACTCGTAGACGTCGCCGCTGATCCGGTGGGCCGGCTCCATCGACGCCGAGATCACGACCCGCCCGTCGGCGTACGTACGCGGCGGCATCAGGTTCCACGCCATCTCGGCCCCGAGGTTCAGCGGCTCGGTCCGCGTCAGCCGGGCCAGGGTGTCGCTGGAGACGCGCTTGGCGGAGATCATCAGCGCCAGGAGCGCGGCGAGCCGGTCGATGTCCTCCCGGGCGCGGGCGTCGTCGTGGGCCGAGCGCACGCGCAGCAGCCCCAGGCGCTCGGTGCCGTCCACCAGGGGCACCCACCAGTCAGGGACGCCCGCCTCCCCCGGTGCCGGTGCGGCGGGTGTGAGACGCCCGTACTGGTACGCCCGCCCGGGCACCGTGCCCTCGATCGGGATGTCCCTCTCGGCGCCCGGCGGGGCCCCGCCCGGGCCGGTCAGCAGGTGCAGCCCCTGGCGGCCCAGGTCCGCCAGGTAGACGAGTACGCCGGTGAAGCCCGCGGCCCCGGCATGCGCGCCGACCCCCTCGGGGAGCGCGTCGAGCGGCATCAGGTGGCTGGCCTCGAGCAGACCGGCGAGCATCGCCCGACCGCCCGCCTCACGGTCCACGTCCACGCCCGCGCTCCCTTGCCTCGCCCGGCCGCACCCCGCACCCGCACCTCGGGTACCCCGGCATTTCCCACCGCAGCACATGAGGGCCCCGAGCGCCAACAGCACGCCACCGCGTCCGGCCGCGGCCGGTGACGGGACCGGCCGTCACGCGGAGGGGCGGGCCGGTCGGCCCGGCGCCGGGTCCACATGGACCACCGGCCGGGACGCGGCTCTCCCCGGCGGGTACGGGTGGAGGGGAACCGCTGGACGAGCCCCACGCCCCCGCACCTAAGGACCCCCGGATGCAGACCGTCACCCTGAACAACGGCGTCGCCATGCCCATCCTCGGCTTCGGCGTCTACCAGATCCCGGCCGAGCAGACCGAGCGGGCCGTGGCCGACGCCCTCGCCGCCGGTTACCGGTCCCTGGACACCGCGGCCGCCTACGGCAACGAGGAGGCCGTGGGGCGCGCGATCAAGTCCAGCGGCATCCCGCGCCAGGACCTGTTCGTCACCACCAAGCTGTGGGTGTCCGACGCGGGCGAGGAGAAAGCCAGGCGCGCCTTCGACACCTCACTGCGCAAGCTCGGCCTGGACCACCTCGACCTGTACCTGATCCACCAGCCGTACGGCGACGTCTACGGCTCCTGGCGCGCGATGGAAGCCCTGTACCAGGAGGGACTCGTCCGGGCCATCGGCGTCTCGAACTTCCACGGCGACCGGCTCGTGGACCTGATCGACCACAACGCCATCGCCCCGGCGGTCAACCAGGTCGAGACCCACCCCTTCCACCAGCGCACCGCCGACCAGGAACTCATGCGCGAGCGCGGGGTCCAGATCGAGTCGTGGGGCCCCTTCGCCGAGGGCCGGGGCGGCCTCTTCACCCACCCGGAGCTGAGCCGGATCGCGGCGGCCCACGGCAAGTCGGTGGCGCAGGTCGTGCTGCGCTGGCTGGTCCAGCGGGGCGTCGTCGTGATCCCCAAGTCGGTCCGGGCCGACCGCATGGCGGAGAACCTCGACGTCTTCGACTTCGAGCTGACCGCCGACCAGATGGCGGCCATCGCCGCCCTGGACACGGGAGCGTCGCTCTTCTTCGACCACCGCGACCCGGCCATGGTCAGCCGCCTCGGCAACGCCCCCCTGACCAGCTGAGCCGCGCCGTCATCCACCGCCCCCGAAGAGGTCGTCCATCGCGCGCCGCACGGTACGGGCCGGGGTGGCGCGGACGGCGACGTCCCGGGCGGCCACCGCGAGCGGGTGGGTGAGGGCGGCGATCCGGCCCGCGCGCCGGGACCGCACCCGGAGGGCGTCCGTACGGGCGCAACGGGCCGCGCTGTAGGCGGCCAGGGCGGCCGGGACGCCGACCGCGTCGGTACCGGCCAGGAGGCGGCCGAGCACCGCGGCGTCCTCGATGGCCTGGCAGCCGCCCTGGCCGAGGTTGGGGGTCATGGCGTGCGCGGCGTCGCCGAGCCAGACGAGGCGGCCCCGGTGGTGGCGGGGGAGCGGGGCGGCCAGCTCGTGGAGGTCGTGCTGGAGCACGGCCGCCGGGTCGATCCACTCCAGCAGCGCCGGGACCGGGTCGTGCCAGGTGCCGTACCGGCGCAGGAGTTCGGCGCGCAGGTCGGCGGGGCGGTGGCCCTCGGGGACCACGGCCGTCGCGTAGAGGTAGATCCGGCCGTCGGCGAGGGGGACGACGCCGAAGCGCTCGCCGCGGCCCCAGGTCTCGGCGGCGGCCGCGGGGGCCGGTCCGCGGGCGGGCAGGACGGTGCGCCAGGCGGTCTCGCCGCTGTACCGCAGCCCGGGGTGCTCCGGGTGGTACCGCCGACGCAGCGGGCTGTGGATCCCGTCGGCGGCGATCACCAGGTCGGCACCGAGCTCGCCCGACGCGGTACGGACCACCGGGCGCCCGGCCGGTGCGTCGACGCCGTCCACGGCGGTGACGGCGGTGCCGTAGCGGATCGCTCCCCCGGGGAGCCCCGCGGTCAGGGCGTCCGCCAGAGCCGCGCGGTGCACGGCGAGCGGCGGGGACCCGTAGCGGGCCGTCATGGCGCCGGAGTCGGCGCGTCGCAGCCAGCGGCCGTCCGGGCGGCGCAGACCCAGCGCGGCGGGCGCGGCGCCTCCCAGGGCCCGCGTGATGTCCAGGCCGATGGTGTCGAGGGCGCGCAGGGCGTTGGGGGCGAGGACGATCCCGGCGCCCACGGCGGTCGGCCCGGGCGCCCGCTCGCAGACCGTGACCTCCCAGCCGCGGCGATGCAGGGCCACGGCTGCCGCCAGCCCACCGATCCCCGCGCCGACCACCACCGCGCGACGACTCCGGATCTCCGCCATGTCACACCACGCCCTTCCCGCCATGGCCTCCCTCTACATCCGTAGAGGAGAAGTTCGTGGCCGCACTCTACAGCTGTAGAGTTGCGTCATGTCCACCCCTGGCACCCCCGCGTCCGCACCGGACCGCCGCACGCTGATCGCGGACACGGCGATCGGGCTCGTGGCCGCCGTCGGGCTGCGCGGCCTGACCCACCGGGCCGTCGACGGCGCGGCGGAGCTGCCGGCGGGCAGCACGTCGTACTACTTCCGTACGAGAACGGCTCTGATCGGCGCGTGCTACCAGCGGCTCGCGGAGCTGGACATCGCCGACCTCGACCTGACCCTCACCCTCGACCTCACCTTCACCCCCAGCCCCGGCTCCGGTCCCAGCCCCAGCCCCGGCTCCGGTCCCAGCCCCAGCCCCGGCCCCGGCCCCGGCCCCGGCCCCGGCCCCGGCCCCGGCCCCGGCCCCGGCCCCGAGCGCGGCAGCTACGCCGGCGGCGGTGGTGCCCGTGCCACGGCGCCGCCGGACCGGGAGGCGGCCGCCGTGGTCCTGGCCGGGCTGCTGCACCGCTGGCTGACGGTGGGGCGCGAGCGCCAGCTGGCCCGCTTCGAGCTCAGCCTCGAGGCGGCCCGTCACCCCGAGCTGGAGCCGGAGCTCCACCGGGCGGGACGGGGTGCGCGCGCCCGGGCCGCGGGGATCCTGGCCGCGCTCGGCGCGGACCGGCCCCAGGAGGCCGCCGAACTCCTGGCGGCGTGGACGGACGGGCTGCTCTACGACCGGCTGGCCGGAGCCCTCGCCCGCTCCCGCCCGGCCCCGGACCCGGCCGAACTGACCGCGACCGCACGCCGGATGATCGACGCGGCCCTCGCCGGAACACCCTGACGCGGCGCGGCGCCCCGGCCGTCACCGCTCCTGGCGGAGGTCCAGCATGGAGAAGACCTTGTCGAAGCGCTGGGCGCCGACGGCGACGAAGTCGGGCAGTCGGCCGTATTCGCGGAAACCCAGCGACTCGTAGAGGTGCAGGGCGTTGGCGTTGTCGCCGCGGGCGTCCAGGGTGAGGACCTCGATGCCCGCCCGCCCGGCATCAGCGATCAAGGCGGCGGTCAGGGCCCGGCCGATGCCGAGTCCATGGGCGCCGGCGTCCACCGCGAGCTTCTCCAGATCGGCGTGCGGCCGATGGGTCGCCCGCGCGTAGCGCAGCCAGTACCCCAGCCCGACCAGCCGACGGCCGACGTACGCGGCGCGCAGGGCCGCGTCTCCGGCGTGCGCCGCGGCGGTGACGTGGGCGAGCAGCTCCGCCACCTCGCCGGGCGCGGGAGGCTCCACCCAGCCGAGCGCCGCACCGCCCCGGACGAGGTCGGCCAGTATGCGGTGCGCCGACTCCGCGAACCGGGCCCCCAGGTCCGGATCGGACATCACCCCGGTCGCGTCGAGGATGACGGGCTCGAGGGTTCCACCGCTGGTCGTGGCCGTATTCATGCCGTCACCCTAACCAGCCCCCGCGCCGCTCCGGGAAGCGGCCGTCCGCGCGGCCGGACACACCGCGCCCGCCGGGGCACAGGCGGATCCTTTCCCCAGTACGACTGATCCACCCGTGCGGGTGGACCTGGTGCACCGCGCTCCGCCCGACCTGGAACCCGCCCCTATAAAAGGGCCCGTCACGTTGATCGACTGATGGGTCCTCACCATGTTGCAGGCCGCTCTGCGGGTGCTCGCCGCCCTGTCCCTCGTCTCCGCCGCCGTTTCCCCGGCCGCGGCGGCCATCGCTCCGGCTCCGGCCCCGGCCCGCGGAGCCATCACGGCGCGGGCCGCCGCCGATGACCCGCTGACCGCCCCCTGCGGGCCGGTGGTCGAGTACCGGGCCTGGGACTGGTGGCGCACCACGACCAACCCGACGCTCGCCCGCCCCGTCGCCTCGGCCGCGGCGGACGAGCGGTGGCAGTGGCGCACCGACGTCAACACCCTGTGGCGCGGCGACACCCGGGAGAGCGTCGAGGAGATCTTCGAGACGGGCTTCACGCCCCGCGGCGACCAGGTGACTCCCCTCGCCTAGTACATCGTCAAGGGCGGCGGCCAGAACAGCGCCCACCTCAGCACCAGTTGCGAGAAGTGGGTCGCCCAGAAGTTCGCCACCT
The DNA here is from genome assembly GCF_040296485.1 of Streptomyces sp. NPDC002138. Classification (NCBI taxonomy): domain Bacteria; kingdom Bacillati; phylum Actinomycetota; class Actinomycetes; order Kitasatosporales; family Streptomycetaceae; genus Streptomyces; species Streptomyces sp. NPDC002138. Next base: position 190,697 of record NZ_JBEOXE010000003.1, read on the forward strand.
ACGGCAGTGCGAAGACCGGCTGGGTCTACGAGATCCAGGCGCCCGGCGGCATCGACGTGAACGCCACCGCCCGCCACAACAACTACAACTCGCCCTACCTCTGGAACAAGGAGATCGACTTCCCCGGGGGCGTCCAGGGCCGTTTCATCAAGGGCGCCTGCAAGTTCCGGCTGATCCACACCGACCCGCAGACCAAGGTCAACACCTTCGAGGAGCTCGGCTGCAAGAACAACCCCGGTTACGCGCCCTACGGCGAGGGTGCCCGCGGGGAAGGAGCGGCCGCGGCCGCACTCGCCGCGGCCCGCTGACAGGTCACGAGCCGTCGGACCAACCCGGCGGCCGCTCGCCCGTCCCGCTGGGTCCCACCGTCAGTGCGGCATGACGCGCAGCCCGTCCAAGGTGAGGTCGAGGAGGCGTTCGGCCTGTTCCCGCTGCTCGGGCCCGGCCGAGGTGAGGGCGATGCCGGAGAGGGCGGCGAACAGGTCGGTCGGGCTGATGTCGGGCCGGATCGTTCCGGCGGCGGTACCCGCCTCCATGAGGGAGGAGAGGGCGGCCTGGATCAGCTCGCGACTGTCGGCGTAGGGGTTGGTACCCGAATCGACGACGGAACGCAGGGCGTCGGCCATGCCGAATTTGGCCGTGGCGTAGTCGATGAAGCGGCGGGTCCAGGCCCGCAGGGCCTCGGGCGGCGGCAGCTCCGCGAGGAGGCCGGGGGCGGCGTCGCACAGCCGTGCCACCTCGTTGCGGTACGCCGCCTCGATGAGGGCTTCCCGGGTCGGGAAGTTGCGGTAGAGGGTGCCGGTCCCCACGCCCGCCTCTTTGGCGACGCGTTCGAAGTGCGCGTCGAGCCCCTCTTCGGTGAACACGCGGACCGCGGCGGCCAGGATCCTGTCCCGGTTCCGCTGTGCGTCGGCCCTCAGCGGGCGCCCTGCGTCTCGGGCCATCGGCGGCTCGCTCCCTTGTCTCCGGTCGGGTTGCTAAGTGGAGGCGCCTCCACTTACTCTGGACTAAGTGGCGGTGCCTCCACTTTCACTCTAGGGCATGCGTCTGTCCATGCCCCGAACCCTCTTCCGGAAGGACTCTCGGCCATGTCGGGAATCGAAGGCAAAGTCGTGGCGATCACCGGTGCCGGCAGCGGCATAGGTGAGGCCACCGCGCTCCATCTCGCCGCGCGGGGCGCGAAGGTCGTCCTCGGGGCGCGCCGCGCCGAGCGTCTGGAAGCGCTGGCCGCGCGCATCGAAGGCGCCGGTGGCGAGGCCGCCTGGGCCGCTACGGACGTGACCCGCCGCGAGGACCTCCGCGGCCTGGTCCGGCTCGCGGGGGACCGGTACGGCAAGCTCGACGTCCTCGTCAGCAACGCCGGTGTGGGCCTGATCTCCCGCCTGGACGACCTGCGCGTCGAGGACTGGGAGGAAATGATCGACGTCAACCTCAAGGGGGTGCTGTACGGGATCGCCGCGGCCCTCCCCGTCTTCCGGGGGCAGGGTTTTGGGCACTTCGTGAACATCGTGTCCACCGCCGGGCTGCGCGTCGTGCCGCTCCAGTCGGTGTACGCCGGTACGAAGAACGCCGTGCGCACCATCTCCGAAGGTCTGCGCCAGGAAGCGGGGGACAGCCTGCGGGTGACGGTCGTCTCCCCGGGGGCCGTCCGTACGGACTTCACGGAGCGGATGGATCCGCAGGCGCGGGCGCGGATCGACACGATGATGGAGACGGCGTTGTCGCCGGACGCGGTGGCCCGCGCCATCGCCTTCGCCATCGAGCAGCCGGACGGTGTCGATGTGGGCGACATCGTCGTCCGCCCGACCGCTCAGGGGTAGCGGAGGCCGAACGGCCGATCGGCACGGGCATCTTGACGCGGCCGTACCGTGCGCCTTGAATCAAGTAGTGAACAAAGGGGTCCGGAGGGCCCGCTTCCGCGTTCATTCTCTGGTAGAGCCTTGTCATGCGCATGCCCGAAGTGGCCCGGCGCCATCCCCCCACACCCCCGAAGTGATGTGATGACAGTGCATCCCACTTGGTACCGGCGCGCGCTCTTATGCGCCCTCGCCCTCGTCTGCTGGGGAAGTCTGGCGGCCCCCGCCACCGGCGCCGCGGCCCCCACGCCGTCGTCGGCCGGCGCGGCCGTGACCTTCTCCGATGACTTCGACGGGCCGGCCGGAGCCGCCGTCGACCCGGGAAAATGGCAGATCGAGACCGGTGACAACGTCAGCAACCACGAGCGGCAGTACTACACGGCGGGCAACCGCAACGCCGCCCTCGACGGGCAGGGCCACCTGGTCATCACCGCCCGCCGGGAGAACCCGGCCGACTACGCCTGCTGGTACGGCCGTTGCGAGTACACGTCGGCCCGGCTGAACACCGCGGGCCGGTTCACGCAGACGTACGGGCACGTCGAGGCGAGGGTCAAGGTGCCGCGCGGCCAGGGCATGTGGCCCGCCTTCTGGATGCTCGGCAACGACATCGGCCAGGTCGGCTGGCCGAACTCCGGCGAGATCGACGTGATGGAGAACGTCGGCTTCGAACCGTCGACCGTGCACGGCACCCTCCACGGGCCGGGCTACTCCGGGGCCGGCGGCATCGGGGCGGCCTACTCCCTCCCCGGCGGGCAGGCGTTCGCCGACGCCTTCCACACCTTCGCCGTCGACTGGGCTCCCGACTCCGTCAGTTGGTCCGTGGACGGCGTCGTGTACCAGCGGCGGACGCCTGCCGACCTGAGCGGCCACAGCTGGGCCTTCAACAAGCCGTTCTTCCTGATCCTCAACCTCGCGGTCGGCGGATACTGGCCGGGTGACCCCGACGGCAGCACGGCGTTCCCCCAGCAGCTGGTGGTCGACCACGTCCGCGTGACCTCGTACGACGGCGGCCCCGGCGGCCGGACCGGCCAGATCGGCGGACTCGCCGGCAAGTGCGTCGACGTCGCCGGGGCCAACCCGGCCAACGGCACGCCGGTCCAGCTCTACGACTGCAACGGCACCGGCGCCCAGCGCTGGACCCTCGGCTCCGACGGGACCGTACGGGCGCTCGGCAAGTGCCTCGACGTCGCGAGCGGTGGTACCGCCGACGGGACACCGGTCCAGCTCTACGACTGCAACGGGACCGGTGCCCAGCGCTGGGCGGTGTCCGGGGCCCGCGACATCGTGAACCCGCAGGCGGACAAGTGTCTCGACGTCACCGGCGGCAACTCCGCCAACGGGACGCGGCTGCAACTGTGGACCTGCACCGGGGCCGCCCAGCAGAAGTGGACGGTCCCGGCCGGCTGACCGCTCCCGCACCGCGGTGCCGCGCACCGGGGGTTCAGGCCAGGAGGGCGGGCGCGAGGACGTCCTGGCACCACTGACGGAAGTCGGTGGGTGCGGTGAGCCCCCGGGTCGTGTGCTCCGCGGCGTGGAGGTCGTAAATGCCGTCGTTCTGGGCGGCGGCCATGTCGGCCAGGCCGCGTGCCCAGGCGGCGCTCATCCCGTACCGCGTCATCGTCGCCTCGTAGGCGTCGAGCTCGACCTGCTCGGCGCGGACCGGACGCTCCAGGACCTCGGACATGACCCGGGCCATGTCCTGCGGGGTCAGGGTGTCGGGGCTGATCACCGGGATGCTCTCCCGGCCGCTCCAGGAGGCGTCGGCGAGGAGGCGGGCGGCGGCCGCGGCGATGTCGCGGGTGGCCACGAGGGCGAGCGGGCGGTCGACGGTGTTCGCCGTGAGGAACACGCCGGTCGCCTTGATCGCCTCGGCCTGGTTCAGGAGGTTCTCCATGAAGAAGGGCATGGCCAGCGCCCGGTAGGCGACCGCGGTGTTCTCGATCAGCGCGTCCATCGCGAACGCGGGTGACAGCAGACCGGCGTGCCGGCCGTACGCACGGCCGAGGCTGGTGATGCCGACGACCCGCTTCACGCCCTGCGTCTCGATGGCGGCGCAGGCCGGGCGGGTGAAGTCGAGGTAGTGGTCCTGAATGTCCTCCGCCCGGGGGTTCGGCGGCACCAGCCACAGGGCGCTGTCGGCGCCCGCGAACGCCTTCGCGAGAACCTCGGGATCGCTGTGGGAACCCTGGACGACCTCGACGCGATCGCGGACGGCCGGGTCCAGCCGCGCGGGATCGCGGACGACCACTCGGAGCGGGTGGCCGCTGTCGAGGAGGGTGCCGAGGACCTGTCGGCCGATCCGGCCGGTGGGGGCGGTGATGACGATCATGAGGGTCTCCGGGGGAGTCGCGGCTCTCTGTGTTTCCACCGCTAACAAAAACACGTTAGCGGCTGGGCTCGCAACTCGCTAACGCTCCGCTGTTATCGTTGGAAACATGGAATCCGACCGCTCCGCATCGGCGGAAAGCAACCGTGACCGGATCATCGCCGCCGCGGCCGCCCTCCTCGAGGAAGGCGGCCGCGAAGCGGTCTCGACCCGCGCGGTGAGCACCGCGGCGGGCGTCCAGGCGCCGACCATCTACCGGCTCTTCGGGGACAAACAGGGCCTCCTCGACGCGGTCGCCGCCCACGGTTTCGCGGCCCACCTGAGCGAGAAGGCCGTCCTGGAACCCAGCGGCGACCCGGTCGAGGACCTGCGCCACGGCTGGGAGCGCAACCTGGCCTTCGGCCTCGCCCATCCGGCCCTCTACGCCCTCATGTACGGCGAACCCCGCCCCGGCGTCCTCCCCCCGGCGGCGCTGGCCGCACTGGAGGTCCTCGGCGCCCACATCCACCGGATCGCCGAGGCGGGCAGGCTCCGCATCGACGAGGAACGCGCCACCCGGCTCGTCCATGCCGTCGGAGGCGGCACTACCCTCGCCCTCCTCGCCACTCCCGAGGACCGCAGGGACCTCGGCGTCTCCCACCTGGCGAGGGAAGCGGTCATCGCCGCAATCACCAACGACACCCCCACCGCCACGGCGCCCGGCCCCGCCGCCGCGGCGATCGCCCTGCGGGCCCTCCTCCCGCGGACCACCGCACTGACCCCCGGCGAACACCTCCTGTTCACCGAGCTGCTCGACCGCATCGCCGGCACGGCATGACCGCAGGCTCGAGGCCGTCCGTGTCCCGATCCGGTCGGACTTCGTATACCCCGTGAGCCGCACTACGGTTGGCCGTGCGGACGAGTGGCGTTCTGTCAGCTCCCCATGATCCTGCGGGTGTGCAGCATGCTGGGGGAGGAGCAGTTCCCGCGGCCGGCCGGCCGTCCCGCTGGCACACACCGCATGACCCGAATGACGAGGAGGGCCTGATGAGCGGGGCTGACGAGGGGCGTCAGTGGCTGGACGAGGTCAGTGTCGAGAACGCGAGGGCGACGCTCTTGCAGCTGCTCGCGCGGGCGGGCGTCCCCTCCGACGCGTCATGGGAGCTGATCGGGCTGGTGGAGGCGGGTGCGCTGGCCCTCGCACACGACGAGCTCGGCCACACCGGCCGGAGCGCGCCGGGGGACAAGGGCGAGGATTACGAGTCCGGCTGGCTCGACGGAGCCGGTGAACTCCTGGAGGAGCTCGGCGCCGTCGCCGAGAGGACCCTGCTCCGGGTCGTGGGCCCGGCCGGGCAGCAGGGCCCGGCGGGGGAGTACCCGCGGGCCGGACGCATGGAGGTGGAGCGGGCGCGAGTGGCGCTCACGCCCCTGTACCTGTCGTTCACCGCGGCCTCGGAGCTGGATCCGGAGGAGACCGAGGAGGTGCTCGCCGCCGTCCTCGGCACGATGAGCCCCCGCTGGCGGGCGCGGTACGCCGGACGGCTGGCCGCCTTCGCCGCGGCCCACCGGGCCCGGCTGGAGCGGCTGTTCGCGGCGTTCGGCCCGGACAGTGCGATCACGGTCCACGGCCGCTATTCGCTCCTGCACTCCGCCACGAGCATCGCCGTTCTGGAGCGGCTCACCACCGCGCCGCGGGAGCTGGAGGAGGAATGGGACGCCGCGGAACTGCCGCCCGCCTGGCTGGACGGGCTGGCCACCGCATGGAACGCCTCGGAGTGACCGGCGCATGATGCGACGGTCCGGCCGGGCCCGTCAGCTCCCGGTGGATGCGGGGGCGCCGAACCACCGCGTCAGGGCCGCGGCGAGGCCCTGAGCCGCCTCGGCGTGGTCGTCGGCCGCGTCGGCCGCCCAGGCCGTGCATCCGTCGGGACGTACGAGCAGTGCGGCCGGGGCCGCCCCGGCGGGGCGGGCGGCGGTGACCACCCGTACCCGGTCGTCGTACCCCTCGGCCAGTGCGGTGAAGTCCGCGCGGCCGCCGAGCTTCGCGCCGTCCGTGAGGTGCAGGAGCAGGCCCCGGCCGTCGTGCATCAGGTCGGCGAGGCGGCGCCCGTCGGTGAGTTCGAAGTCGGGGGCGCTGCGGCCCACCAGCGGGTGGCTGCCGGGAAGGTCGTACCGCTGCCCCACGCCGGAGATCTTCTTGACGAAGTGGGTGGTGCCCGCGACCGTCCCGGCCAGCTCGGTGACGACGCCGAGCAGGGCGCGGGGTGCGGGTTCCGGCCGCATCAGGGCGATCTGCGCCCTGGACCAGTCGAGCACCCAGGCTCCGATCGGGTGCCGTTCGGCCGTGTAGGTGTCCAGCAGTCCTTCGGGGGCCCGGCCCCGGACCACCGCGGCGAGCTTCCAGCCGAGGTTCATCGCGTCCCCGATGCCGAGGTTCAGTCCCTGGCCGCCGAACGGCGAGTGGACGTGCGCGGCGTCCCCCGCGAGCAGCACCCGGCCGGCCCGGTAGTCGGCCGCCTGGCGTGCGTTGTCGGTGAAGCGGGTGGCGGATCGGACCTCGGTGACCTCCAGTTCCGCGACCCCCGTGACGTGCCGCAGGCTCGTCTGCAGCTCCTCGGCGGTGATGGGTGCCTCGCGGTCGGCGGGCGGTCCGTCGAACTCGACGGTGAGGACGCGGCCGGGGGCCGGCCCGTAGACGTACGTGCCGGTGGGGGTGTGGTTCCAGCCGGTCTTCAGGGTTTCGGCGCCGGTCAGGGTGACGACGGCCTGGTGGCCGGTGATCTGCGGTTCCGTTCCGGGGAAGGCGAAGCCGGCCAGCTTGCGCACCGTACTGCGGCCGCCGTCGCAGCCGACGAGCCAGCCGGCGCGCACGGTCCGGTCGGCGCCACCCCCGACCGGGGCCATGCGCACCTCGACCCCGCCGTCCTCGGCGTCGAAGCCCGTCAGCTCCACGCCCCGGAGCACCTCGGCCCCCAGCTGCGCGGCGCGTTCGCCGAGCAGTCGCTCGACGTCCTGCTGGGGTACGAGGCCCACGTCACCGGCGGACCCGGCGTGCGCGAAGTCGGGGTCGGCCGTGTCCAGCAGGTCGCCGTTCAGCATGATTCCGCCGAAGTGGCCCGCGAACTTGGGTGGCGTCCGCGGGGGTTGCCCGCCCGTCGAGCCGCCCGGCCGGTCGCGCACGAACGCCTGGAGCCGGTCCAGTACGCGCTGCTGTACGTCGGCCATCGCGGGCAGCAGCCCGCGGCGGTAGAAGGCTTCCGCGGTCGGCGTGTTGACCGATCCCGCCTTGACGGTCGGGTCCACGTCGGCGCGCCGCTCCAGGACGACCACGCGGGCTCCGCCCAGCCGGAGTTCGCAGGCCAGCATCAGTCCGACGGGCCCGCCGCCGGCCACCACCACATCTGTCATCACGTCCGAGTTCATAAGCTCACTATAGTCACTAAAAGTTTGTAGTTGCTATAGTCATTCCATGGAGCGATCGAACGACGCGAAGGAAGCACCGGGAACGGTCTCCCTGCGCGAGGCGAAGAAGCGCGAGACCCGGCAGCGGATCTCCGACGAGGCGACGGTGCTGTTCGCGGCGCGGGGTTTCGACCAGGTGACCGTGGCCGAGGTCGCCAAAGCCGCGCACGTATCGACGATGACGGTCTTCAACCACTTCCCGCGCAAGGAGGACCTCTTCCTCGACCGGATCCCCGAGGCCGTCGAGCTGTTCTCCGCGGCGGTGAGCGGCCGAGCGCGGGGCACGACCCCGCTCCAGGGCCTGCGCGCGCTGCTGCTCCAACTCCTCGACCAGCGCCACCCGCTGGCGGGCGTGGGCGACACCTTTCCGCACTTCTGGCGGATCGTGCTCGACTCCCCGGCGCTGCGAGCGCGGGCGCGCGAAGGCGTCGAGGAACTGGAGAACGCGCTGGCCGATGCGATCGGAGGCCCCGATGCCCGCCTGACCGCCGCCCTGGCCGTCGCCGCGTACCGGACCGTCTACGTCACCACGGCCACCCGGCTGCTCGACGGCGAGCGTGCGGCGGACCTGGCCGAAGACCACCGCATGCGCGTGGACGCGGCGTTCGACGCCCTGGAGCGCGCGCTTCCCGCCACTCCCTGAGATTCCCCGCCGACCGAGACCGGGGTGCCCGACTCTCTTTTCCGGGCAAGCGCGATCTTCCTCCGAAACCGGTTGCGTGCGGGGGAAGTTCCGCTGGACAGGGTCGGCTCGTGCTTGATGGAGTGACCGGCATGTCCCAGCTCCACCCCCAGCTCCACCCTGAGGCCGAGCGGCGCGTCAGCACGCTCGAGCTGTTCTTCGACCTCGTCTTCGTCTTCACGATCACGCAGTTGACCGTGATGCTCGCGCACGACCTGACCTTCGCCACCGCGGGCCGCGTCGCGCTCATCTTCATCGTGCTCTTCTGGATGTACGGCGCCTACGCCTACCTGACCAACCAGGTGCCGCCCGACAGGACGTCGCGGCGGCTGCTGCTCCTGCTCGGCATGGGCGGGTTCCTGGTCTGCGCACTCTCCGTCCCGCGTGCCTTCGGCGACACGGGCGCCGGGGTCGCCTTCGGGCTGGGCTACCTCCTCGTGGTCGTGGTGCACAGCGCCCTGTACACCCGCAGCCACGGCCGCGACGTCATCTGGTTCGCGATACCCAACGCACTGGCCGCGCTGTCCGTCACCGCCGCGGGCCCGGCCGACGGGCTCGCCGCCGACGAGCTGTGGGTACTGGCCCTGGTGCTGCAGTTCGTGACGCCGTACATCGCCCAGTTCGGCCCCGGCCGTCGGGACGGCCGCAGCGCCACGGAGCTGCGCAGCCAGCTCGGCGGGCTCGACCCGGCGCACTTCGTCGAGCGCCACGGACTCCTGCTGATCATCGCGTTCGGCGAGTCGGTCGTCGCCATCGGCATCGGTATCGGCGACACGGCCCTGTCGGCCGGGGTGGCCGTCGGCACGTTCCTCACCCTGGCCCTGGTGGCCGCGCTGTGGTGGACGTACTTCGTCCGGGACGAAAGCGCCGCGGAGGCCGCCGTCCGGCGCACGGCGCCGTCGCATCGCTTCGCGCTGACGATGAAGGCCTTCTACTACGCCTTCCTGCCGATGCTCCTGGGCATCGCCTGCTTGGCCGCCGGTGTCAAGAAGGTGCTCCCGCACCTCGACGAGCCGTTGCACACCGCCCCCGCCCTGTCGCTCGCCGGCGGGGTGGCCCTGTTCCTCGCCGGCGAGGTCGCCTTCCGCGCCGCCCTGCGGCTGAGGCCCCTCGCGTACCGTGCGGCCGCGGTGCCGTGCGCCCTCGCCACCGTGCCGGTCGGCCACTGGCTGTCCGGGCTGGCCCAACTCGTCGCCCTGGTCGGTGTGGTGGTGGCGATGCTGATGGCCGAGGACCGCTGGGCTCCGGCGGCCCTGGTCCCCGACGCGCCCGGCCGGCCGGACAAGATGCCTCCGGAACCGGTGGTGATGTGACCTGACCTGACCGGCGGGCTCGGTGGGGCCGTTGCCTCAGTGGGGGAACAGCGGCGTCACGGCGGCTTCCGAGCTGCTGTTCCAGTACGTCACGCGGACCTTGTCGTCGACGTACACGCCGCCCTTCGGCATCTGTAGGAGCAGACCCTCGCCCGTGTTGTGGTCGGGGCTCTGACCGTGCGGCGCGAGCGCCATGTTCGTCACGAGGGTGCTGACGTCCTTGTTGCTCTGGCGCAGGAGCAGACCCGCGTACGCCTCCTTGCCGGGGGCGAGGGTGACCACCGTCGGCGGCTTGGAATTCTCGAAGACCCCCACGAGGCGGCCGTGACCGTCCTCGAGCCGGAGCACCGGGTAGGTCTTCAACTTGCACGGCTTGGTCCCGGTGTTGGTCACGGTCAGCAGCAGCTTCGAGTCGTCCTTCGCGGGCGGCACGGCCCACTCCACCGTGACCCTGGTGTAGTCGTCTGAGCAGTTGCCGTCGATGCCCGTGGAGTCGCCCTCGGCCTCGCCCGGACGGCCCGGCGCGGCGGAGGACGCGGAGGGCTTGGCGGAGGCCGGGGGAACGGTCGGCGCCGACCCGGGCCCGGAGGCGGAGGCGGATGCGGATGCGGACGCGGACGCGGCGACGGAGGGGGAGGCGGAGGGTTTCGGCGGCGCGCTCGCCCCGGCCTTGCCGTCGCTCGGCTCGCAGGCCGTCGCGGCCAGGAGCGCGGCGGTGGCGAGGCCGAGGGCGCCGAGCGTCCGGGCGTGGGTGGTCTTGCGGTACGTGCGCATCACGAGCCCCCGTGGCTTCTGACGTGCTGGGATTGGTCTGGACAGGATGCCCGTCCCGGGTTCGTTTGCACCCCCCGCGAAGCACCGTTACAGCCCTCGCATGCGGCAGTGACGATTCCGTCGTGAGGGCGAGCCCCGAACTCCCGCCCGTCCCGCGCCATGACCGTGCTGGTCGCCGCCGCGGCGCTCCCCGCCACCGTCACGGCCGCCACCGCCACGACCGCCACCGACGCCCGCGCCGCGGGCGCCGAGCGGCGGCCGCCGAGCATCGTCGCGGACTGGGCCCGCGCCTGGAACGGCGCCGACCCGCAGGCGCTCGGCGCCCTGTTCACCACCGACGGCACCTACGCCGACCTGGGCGTGGGGATCACCTTCCACGGCCCCCAGGAGATCGCCGGATGGAAGGTCCGCGCCGACGGCCTCATCGACGACGTCCACGTCACCGTGCGCGCCGCCCACCGCGCCGGTGACCACATCACCGTCGAGGCCGTGTACTCCGGCCATCTCAAGGGCGCGCCCCAGCCGTTCGCGGTGCCGATGACCACCCTCCTCGACCTCGACAGGAACCATTGCCGGATCACCTCCGACGAGGACCACTACAGCCTCACCGCGGTGCTCACCCAGTCCGGCCTGCCGGCCGGTTGGACCCCGCCCGTCGGCTGACCGGAGGCGGCGCGCCCGGGCAGCGGGGATGAGACGGGGAGACGGTCCGTCAGGACGGGTTGGCTTCGCTGCGCAGTCGCCGCGCGTCCGCGGCATCGGAACAGCCACGTCTGGCGCTGGAGCAGGGGAGCGAGCGCAGCGGCCACGCTCAGGCCGCCGGCCTCCGGGGCACTCGGGGGCTGGGATCGCTCACGGATCTCTCCTGCGGGGAGAGAGACCTCAGCATCCCCCGCGGGGCGGCGGGGCCCCGGACGCCGTGCCGCACGGGCCGGGCGCCGCGCCCGGATGGCCCCCGGCCCGGTCCGCGACGAGGCGGACCGCCGCGATCGTGAGGTCCGGGTCGTGGAGCTGGACGTAGTGGTCGCTCCCGGTCGCCAGCAAGTGCGGAGTCTGCGGCCGCATGCCCACCAGCGCCTGCTGGGCCCCGGGCCACGCCTTCTCCAGCTTCGCCAGCAGGTCCTTGGACATTGTGGGCGGCGCGGCGAAGGGTGCGGTCTTGCTGAGCACCGCGACCGGGACCGGTGGGAGCGGGCCGCCGCGGTCGATGGCGGTGACACCGCCGTCGATGTCGACCTGTTCGAAGTCCGGATCCGCGTCGAAGGACGTGCCCGGGTGCCGCAGCGCCTCGACGTACGCCGTCCAGTCCGCCCCCATCGCGGGCTTCAGCGCCGGTCCCAGCGCGTCCACCAGGACCAGCCCGCGGGTCCGTTGCGGGTGCTCCTGCGCGTACCGGAGCGCGAGCATCCCGCCGAAGGAGTGCCCCACCAGCAGGTACGGGCCGGGTACGCGCCCGGCCGTCAGCACCCGGTCCAGGTCCCGCACCATGGCCGCCAGGGCCCGGGTACCCCGCACGGGCGTGCTGCGGTCGGTGAGCTCCGGCGGTCGCGTGTAGCGGATGGTGCCGGGCCGGTCGTAGGCGCACACCCGGGTGAAGGCGGCCACGCCCGGCAGCACCGCGGGGGACCTCGGCACGGGCGGGGCGGTGTCCGTCAGGGACCACGGGTCGGAGGCCTCGTGCAGCCCGGCCAACAGCACCACGGTCGGGCTCCCGGAGCCCGAGCAGTGGAGGTACAGGCTCCGGCCGCCGCCGATGTCCACCCGCTGTTCGGTGTCACCGCCGCCCGGGGGCGGCGCTGCGGCCGTCAGCAGGACGGCGGCCACGAGCGCCGCCGCGGCCCCGGGCACACGCCATCGCATGCCCCAAGCCTCCCTCGCCCTCCCGCGCCCCGCCATCCGGACCCGTACCCCGCCATCCGGACCCGTACCCCGCCACCCGGACCCGTACCGCGGGCCGTCGGCAGCCGCGGGGCGGCCGTCGCCCCCTCCGCTGCCGGGGCTCCGTATGCGTCCGAGCCATTTCTGGCATATGCCTACCGTCTCGCGGGGCCTTGGGCCTACGGTGACGGCACCGGAAACCTCCGGCACCGGCGTCCCTCCCGACCTCTCCGCGGGAGGGCTGCCGTGTGCTCGCCGCCGGTCGTGCGGGAGCCTGCGCGGACACCCGACCGCCGACGCATCGCGGTCGCACAAGCCGATCAGCGCCGGAACCGGGTGCCCCCGGGTGGCGTCTCTTCCGCCGCAAGTGGAGAGCGCCGTCGCCACCAACCACCTGAGGGAGCATCAGCGATGACCTGGAGAACCTGGAGAACCCGGAGAACCCGGAGAACCTGGAGAACTCGGAGAACCTGGAGCGCGCTGATAGCGAGTCTGGCCGTACTCCTCGGCCTGACCGCCGCCGGGGCCTCACCCGCATTCGCCGGGTTGGACGCCCGGGATCCCTACATCGACCAGCACTGCGCCATCGACACCATCGGGAGCGGTACGACGAGCATCGCCGTACCCGTGGACCGGCTGAGCCTGAACCTGAGCGCCGTAGGGCACGACCCCGCCGGGTCCAAGATCACCGTCGTGTACACCATCCCCGGCACCAGCAAGTACGGCACCCTCTTCGGCCAGTACGACCCCGCCAGAGGACACGCGACCTTCAACTACACGATCGACTCCCCACCCGCTGACTCGACGCTGAGCATCAGTTTCGAGATCGCCTGGCCCGACGGCACCTACTACAGCAACACGCTGACGCGCCCACTGCTCCACTGCACGCGGGACAACGCGAGCGACGTCGACAAGAGGTGGTGGCAGGACCTCGCCGCCGTCACCGTCTTCCAGCAGTGCACCAGCGTCGGCAGGTGGCCGTACTCCGTCCGCGCGGTGGACGTGACCGTGCACCGCTCGAACGACGGGCCCCGCACCGCGGGCCTGCCGGTCTGGACCGACTACTGGATCCCCGGCAAGAAGGGCTACACGGCGGGAGCGTCCGGCACCACCGACGTCACCGGTGACTCCTGGCAGACGTTCCGCCTGGTCGCCCCGCCCACCGGCGCCGAACTCGACATCGTGTCGAGCACCCGGGACTCCTCCCCCTACACCTTCCCCGTGCACACTTGGGTCCCGATCGCCTGCTGACCGGACGGAGCCACCGGGACGCGTTGCCCCGGCCAATGAGCAGCGCGGGCCGAGCGCTCGAGCGACAGCCGATGTCGACCTCGGCATGCCCACCGCTTGGTGCTCCTCGATGCCGATGCCGATGCCGAGGTTGAGATCGAGGCTCATATCGGCTACCCGGCGTCGGTGGGCAGGATCCGTTCGAGGACGTCTGCGTAGAGGGAGCGCTTGTCGGGACGGGCGTGGTCGGCGGCGTGTCTGAGGGCGGGGAGGGCCTGGGTGCCCATGTGGACGAGTCCCTCGGCCGCGGCCTTGCGGACGGCGGGGTGGGGGTGTTCCAGCAAGCCGGTCACGGCGGGGATCGCGGGGGTCCAGGCCGCGTGGCAGAGGGTGCGGATCGCCGTGCGGACCAGGTCCGGTTGGGGGTCCTCGAGCAGGACGGAGGTGTGGTGCAGGTAGGTCTGGCGGTCCAGCATGGCCCGCGAGGTCCGCTGGGCGTGCAGCCGGACCTTCGGCCTGGGATGGTGCAGCAATGCGCCCAGCAGGTCCCGCAGGCCGGGGTCCTGGTCCGGGTCGGGACCGGCGTGTCCCTCGGTCAGCAGCATGAGTGCCTGGCGTATCCGCACCGGGTCGCCGGTCCGGGCCAGGTCCAACAGCTCCTGTCGAGAGGGGGGTTGGGCTGCTGCCGTCGGTACGGTGGGGGCACGGTCGCGGTCGCGGAGCGAGGCCAGCGCGGCGGCGTCCTGCCGTGCGGCGTCCGGGCGACGTAGCGGACCCTCGACGAGGATCAGCTGGTCCGCGAGGTCGTCCCGCCCTTCGGCGCGCAGTCGGCGACAGGTGCGGGTCAGCACGGGGGTGCGCAGCAGGGGCCGCCCGCGGAGCAGTTCGAGGAACCCCCAGGCACCGGCGTCGAGGCGGTCGCCGAGGTGCCCCGCCAGTACGTCGCCGGGGACCCGGCGCAGCGCCCGCGCCACCGCGGAGCCGCTCGATGGCGGGTCGTGCTCCCACCATTCCAGCAGCAGCGGGACCAGCGGCTCCAGGTTCGCCGGGTCGAGCGCGCTTGCCGCGAGAGCGACCCTGTCGTGCAGGACGCCGTCCGCGCGCAGTTCCGTCTCGCCGATCGCGCTCAGTGTCCCGGCCAGTCCGCCGCCGACGGGTACGTCGATGCGCCCGTGCAGGAACGCGCGGAGCACGGTGAGTCCGGCCTCGGGCTCGGGCCAGGCCAGGAGCGCCCGGGCCGCGGTGTGCCGCCGGTCCGCCTCGGGCGCCTGCAGCATGGCCACCAGGCGTTCGCGCAGCGCGGTCGAGCGGGGTTGGTCGAGGTCGTCGATGGACACGGTCCGCCGCGGTCGTGGCGCGGGCGCACGGGTGGTCTCGGCGATGGTCCAGGGTGGTGCGTCGAGGGGCTGGAGGGCCGTCATCCAGTCGACGAGGGCGCTGCGGACCTCGGGGGCGGCGGAGGCGTAGACCTCGATCAAGGCGGTCAGGCGGTACCGGGAGCCGGGGATGGCGTCCTGCTGCCGCGGGAGGCGGCGGAATTCCTCCAGGGCGCTCGGGGTGCGTACGGTCGCAAACAGCGCGGCTCGCCACGCCTCCGCCGCCGCCCCCGCCTCCCCAGCTGCCGCGGCGGGCGCGGCGGTCGCTGAGCTCGCGGCGGGCTGCGAGGGTGTGAACGCATCCCGCAGCACCGCTGCCTCGGCCCGCCAGGGGTCGGCGCCCAGCCGGGCCGAAGCGAGTGCCTGCTCGAGGTCGGCGCGCACCAGCACCGCGCCGAGGCTACCGAGCAGGTCCAGAGTGGAGCGGTCCCCTCCGGGTGCGGCGGCGGGTAGTGCGCGTACCGCGTCGGCGACAGTCTGCCTCTCGATCGCCGACAGCGTCGGCGCGACGGCTTCGAGCAGCACGACGAGGTCCTGCCGGTCTCTTGCCGATGGCTCGCCGAGCCCGTCCACCAGAACCCTGGCGGACCGGGCGAAAGTCGACAGCTCCGCGGCCGACCAGGGTGCGGGACAGAGCCGGAGCGTGAGCCGCAGCACGCGACCCCGGGCCCCGGCTGCGGCCCCAGGTTCGGTCCCGGGTTCGGTCCCGGGTTCGGCCCCGGCTGCGGCCCCGGCTGCGGCCCCGGCTGCTGTTCCGGCTTCTGTTCCGGGTTCGCTCCCGGCCAGCCGAAGCCAGTCCGCCAGCAGGGGCCGTAGCGCCGCCAACTGAGCGGGGTGCGGCGGCTCGTGGCGCTCGGCGATGCGTCGCGCGACCGCCGGATTCCAGCCGTCCACCGTCAGCGACCTGATGTCGGGGTCCGCCGCGGCGTCCACCGCTGACGGGAGCGCGGCGGGCGCGACGGCCGTGGCGGGCGTCGCGATCCCGTGCTTGGCCATGGCCGTGGACAGGTCCTCGACCGTCCCCGAGGCGAGGCCGACCCGGCCGCTCGCCACCAGGGCGAGCAGGGGCGTGGCGACCGGTGATGCCTGGGCGTCCAGCGCGAGGACCGAGCGCGCGGGCAGCGTGCGGTCGAGGCCTGCCAGCAAGAGCTCGCGGGCGCGGCCGTCTTCGCTCTGTTCGGCGGCGGCGAGTACGGTCGCCAGGAAGGCATCGCCGAGGACGGCGCGCAGGGCCTCGACGAGCGTGCCGCGCAGGCCGGGATTGTCGTGGTGCCCGAGCCAGAAGAGGAGCGCCGGTACCGCCGCGGGGGTGCCGGCGCGGACCAGGACCTCGGCGGCGGTCTTCTTGACGTTCATGTTCGGATGCCCGAGACACGCGGCGATGGCGCGGGAGGCCCAGCGGGCCCGCGCGTGCCCGAGGGCGAGCAACGCCTGCCGGACGGTCTGGATGTCCGGGGCGGCGGTCAGCGCGATCAAGGTCGCGGACAGCGCTTGTGCGTCGTCCCCCGTGGTGTCGCGGGCGAGCAACGCGATCACGTGCTTGCGCACGTGCCGGTCGCGGTGCCGCAACAGGCGGTGCGCCCGCGCTCGGGCGCGGGCGTAGGGGGCTCGGAGCAGGAGTTCGAGCAGGACCGCCTGCTCGCCGCTCGACAGTCCGGGACGGTCCAGCAGGTCGAGCGCCGTCGTCGCGACGAGTGCGTCTCCGGCCTCCCGCGCGGTCCGTGCGTCCAGCAGGCAGGACGGCCTGATCCGTCCCCGCTCGTGGAGACGGCGGCCCAAGTCGTGGACGGCGTCGACGACTTCCTGGGGTACGACGGGCTCGGCGGCCGGCTGGCCGCCTGCGCCCGGCGCCGGGACCACGCCCGGCGCGCGCGAAGCCGCCAGCTCGGCCACGACGCGCAGGAGGAGGTCCGCGATGACCGGCAGCGTGCCCGCGCCGCCGTGGGCGGCCAGTCTGCACAGTGCCGCCACCGGCTGGTCCGGGTCCAGATGGGAACTCAGGAGGGCCAGTTCCTCCTCGTCCGGGCCACCGAGATCCGCCGCGACGCGCGCCGGCAGGTCGGCGGGGTCGAGGCGGACGAGGAGGGAGCGGCGCTGTGCCGGATCGTGGGTCAGATGCCACAGCACCTCGAGGGCGTCGTTGCGTACCGCGCGCAGGTGTGGCGCGATCACGCCCGTACCGTCCTCAGTGGCGGCCGCGGCGGGCGTGGTGGGCGTGGCGGGCGCGGTGAGCCCTAGTCCTTCGCGCAGCGCTGCCACCGTCCGCGGGCCGCCGATGGCCTCCAGAGCGCCCAGCGCCGCCGCGGGTGCCGAGGGCAGGAGGGCGATGACGGCGTCCTCGGCATCCGCAGGGCGCACCGCGCGGATCGCGTCGAGGAATGGCCCCGGCACGGGGGCCGAGCCAAGGGCCCGGGTGATCGCGTCCCCGATCGGAAGCTCCGGCACCCCCTGGTCGGCCAGGGCGACCAGCAGCGCGAGCCGCCGCGGCCAGCTCGGATCGTCGGCGGCGGCATCCACCAGTACGCGGAACATCGCCTGTCGGCAGGTGAACAGGACCGTCGCGACCTCGTCGGGCGCGATCGTGTGATCGGCCAGGGCCAGGGCGACGATCGACGGCACGTCCGGACCGTCCGGGAAGTGGCCGCGGCGATGGAGCCCGCGAAGACACGCCACCATCGGCGCGCCGAACAGCAACGGGTCCCGGGCGGCGACGGCCGTCAACGTACCGATGTCACCGCGCTCCGCCAGCTCACCGAGCAGTTCCAGCGCGCGCCGCCGGGGGCCCGGCGGCAGGTCCGGATCGTCGATGACCAGCCGCAGCAGGTCAGGGTGCCCATGATGAGCCGCGGCCGCGAGCGCGGCGTCGGCCACCCCGGGGCGTGCGTGCACCGATTCGGCCGTGAGGAACGCGGACAGGCATGCCGCCGGCAAGGGATCCAACGCCGCCCAGGGTTCGGTGAGTTCACCCAGCACGGCGACGAGGGCGTCCGCGCTGTCGGCGGCGAGCAGGCGGATCATACGTGCGCGGACCAGCCCGGGAGCGAGCAGACCGGCGTGCAGCCCCTGCCGGGCCAGCCGCAGCGCCGCGGCCTGCAACACCGGGTCGCCGCTGTCCACCAGCTCGCTCACGAGCTGCTCGGGCCGGTGCGCGCGGGTGATGCTCGCCTCCCGTACGGCCTGGTACAGCAGCTCGCCCGGAGCCTCACGGCGGATGACCGCCGGCTCGTTGAGCAGCTCGGCGCGCAGCCAGGCGATCCGTACCCGTGCGGGCAGCTCGGCGCCGCGCCACGCCGGCCGGGGGCGCCCGCGGAGATACGGCCCCAGCCGTTCGTGGAGCCGAGCCAGTACGAGCGCCACCTCCGGCGGCCCCTCCACCGCTACCGGCAGCAGCCCCGCGAGCTCGGCCATCTCCACCTCGTCGGCCGCCGGGCCGGACTCCGGCGCGACGCGCTCGGCCAGAAGCGCCAACCCCAGCCGCCGCAGGCGCGGATCCTCGTGCCGGACCAGACGCCCGAAGACGGCCGCCGGGCAGAGCCGCGCGTCAAGATGGCGGCCCAGCCAGTCGACGTCGGCTCGACGTATCGCATAGTGGATGGCCTTGTTCGGCGACGTGCTCATCATCGGATGCTAACCGGGCCGCCGCGGCGGCCCGCGCTCCGGAGCCGGGATCGCTGGTTCCTGATGCGGCTCCGGCTCAGCGCCCACCAGGTGCGTCGGGCGGGCCGCGCCGTAGGAGATCCGGCCGACGGCCGCCGCCGAGAACCCCGCCCTGGCCGCGCCCGCGCCCGTGTCCGTCGGGAGGGGCAGAGGGGGAGGAGGCGCGAGGTACCCGGCGGGTTCCGGCGTCACGGGCCCGTGATTCCTTCGAGGTCGCCCAGGTTGATCAGGCTCACGCGGTGGCCGCAGGCGTCCCACCGCACGTGCTTCCGCGCGCCCCAGTAGGAGAGGTCGTGGGCCATGAGGTCGCCGGTCGGTCCCGCCGCGGTGGCAGGGCGACCACGGAGGACCGGGCCTCGGTGATGCTTCGGTGCGGAACTGCGGTGGCCGGTGCCACCAAAGTCACGCCGCCCCGCCAGGTATCCCAAGCCGCCGGGATCGTGCCCGGCGGCGCATCCTTGCGAAGCGGACCGGCGGTCCGTATGGTTCGTACATACGGACCGACGGTCCGTTTTTGATCGCCGCGTCCCGGAGCAGAACGGAACCCCCGAACATGACCCTCCCCATGGCACCCGCGGAGCTCTACCGGCACGGCCTGCGTCTGTTGCTGGACAAGGACATCCCCGGGTGGGTGGACCTCTGGCACGAGGACGGGGTCCTGGAGTTCCCCTTCGCGCCCCACGGCTGGCCCGGCAGGCTGGAAGGGCGACAGGCCATCGCCGACTACATGCGCCACTACCCCGACCACGTCGACCTCCACGACTTCCCGGAGGTGACGGTCCACCAGACCACCACCCCCGAGACGGTCGTGGTCGAGATGCGCGGGGTCGGCCGCCTGGTGGAGACCGGCGGTCCCTTCGACATGAAATACATCGCCGTGGTCACCGTCGAGGACGGGCTCATCACCTCCTACCGTGACTACTGGAACCCCCTCGCCGTTCAGGAACCGGGCGCCGACTTCGTCGGAGCGAACCGATGAGCGACCTCAAGGCCACCCTGGTCATCGGAGCCACCGGTACCACCGGCCGCCGCGTCACCGCCGGACTCGTCCGCGAAGGCCACCTCGTCAAGGCAGCCGGGCGCACCGCCACGCCGGTGGAGGGTGCGGAGGCCGTCCGCTTCGACTGGAACGAGTCCGCTACCTGGGGTGCGGCCCTGGGCGGTGTCGACCGTGTGTACCTCGTCCCGCCCATCGGCTCCTCCGACCCGGCCGCGGTGATGCTGCCCTTCCTCCGGGAGGCCCGTGCGGCCGGGGTGCGGCGGGCGGTGCTGCTCAGCTCATCGGCGATCCCCGCGGGCGGTCCGGCCGTGGGGCAGGTCCACCAGGCGCTGCCCGGCCTGCTCGAGGAGTGGGCCGTGCTGCGGCCCTCGTGGTTCATGCAGAACTTCACCGGAACCACCCCGCACGCCCGCAGCATCCGAGCGGAGGGCGCCATCCGGACGGCCTCGGGGGACGGCCGCGTCGGTTTCGTCGACGCGCAGGACATCGCCGCCGTCGCCGTACGCGCCCTGACCGACGAGGAGGCTCTCCAGGGCGATCTGCTCCTCACCGGGCCGGAGACGCTGAGCTACGACGACGTCGCCGCGATCATCACCGAGGTCACCGGCCGCCCCGTCGTACACCGGCACCTGACCTTCGACGAGCTGCGCGACCGCTGGGCGGCCGAGATCCCGGTGGAGTTCGCCACCCTGCTCGCCGGCCTGGACCGGGCCATCGCGGACGGCGCCGAGGACCGCACGTCGGACACCGTCCAGCGGATCACCGGGCGGCCCCCGGGCACCTTCCGCGCCTTCGTCGAACGGGAAGTGTCATGAGGGGAGCGAGGCGAGCGAGGGGAGCGAGGGGGGCGGGCGGAGGAGGCGGAGTGGGTGGAGTCCCGCACCGGGCACCCTCCGTAGGGTGGCACCACGTATCGTCGACCGGCACCACGAGCCCGTTCCGGCGGGGACCGGCCGAGGCCGCCAAGGAGGACCTGTGGCTCAGCGCCCAGAACGCGCGGACGCCCTGCGCAACCGAGAAGCCGTCCTGGCCGCGGCCGACGCCCTCTTCGCCGCCAGCGGCAGCCCGCAGAGCGTGTCGATGGACGACATCGCCGCGGCCGCGGGCGTCGGCAAAGGCACCCTCTTCCGGCGCTTCGGGGACCGTTCGGGCCTGATCGGCGCCGTGATCGCCTCCCGCCTCGAACCCCTCCAGCGCGCCGTGCAGGAGGCGTGGGGCGCGGCCGGGTCCTCGCCGCGGCAGCGCGTGCTGGACCTCCTCGACGCCTCGCTGCGCTTCAAGATCGAGAACCGGAACCTGATGTCGGCCGCGGAGGACGCGGGGCTCAGCAGCCCCTACCGGGCCGAGCACTACGGTTGGTGGCACGACCTCCTCCGCGCGGCACTGGAGCAGATGCCCGGCGTACCCCACCCGGATTTCACCGCCCACGCGCTGCTGGCCGCCATCCGCGCCGACCTCGTGGCCCACCTGATCGACGATCAGGGGATGGATTCCGACGGCCTGCGGGCCTCGCTCGCGGCGTACGTCGACAAGGTCCTCGGCGGCGAGTGAGCCGGCCCGAATCGCCCTGAGCCGACTCGGTCAGGGGCAATATCCGGAACGCGGAAATCCGTGCAGTGATGCGGAATTCAGACCTCCAGGCGGTCCCTTCCGGAGGCCCGGCCGGGAAGGTCATTTCCCGGCCGTCCGCCTCTCCTCTGTCTCGATTTCGACCGTTACAGAACTCCGGCCGGCGGGCTACTCTCCAACCGGCAGCGGGGGGCTTCCACGGGGCACGAACTCTCGGACGGGATCGTTTACTTCGGGCCGGACGGCCGCCTTCACCTCTGCGTTGACCCATGTTCGGGGGTAATCCCGAACCGACGACTAGGACAGCGATGAAGGCACGCAAGACGACGCTCCGGGCCGCCTGCGCGGCCGTCGCGGCGGGCGCCCTGGCATGGCTCGCGATCGCCGGCGGAGCCATCGGCGGGACCACCGCGCACAGCGCCGAGGGCAACGCCACGGACAGCGTCGCGATGAAGGCGACGGCCGATGAAGGCCCTGGTTACGCCGTCGAGGACTTCGGTTATCCGAACGCCGACAAGATCCTCGCGGAGCGCGGCATCACGCTGAAGCGCGGCGACGGCCATATCCTCCTCGCCGACTGCGCGAGCGGCTCCGACCTGCTCGAAGTGTGGTCACGCGCGAACGAGAAGATCTGCTTCCGGGTGACCGGGACCACCGGCTACCTGACGCTCGAAATCCCCGCGGTATTCGCGGTCAAGGGCAACAGCTACGCGGCTCGGGTCGACATGACCACGGGCGCCGAGGGAAAGTCCTACGACGTGAACAAGAACGCGTGGACCCCGGTGGGCGAGAGCGCGGACGATCAGGGTCGCGATTTCATGCTCATGGAAATCAAGACGACCAAGTGACCGCCCGCCTCATCAGGCGGTGACGTTCCCGCGATACGTCACCCTTGTCGGTCGATTCCCGCGCCCCTGCTCGCCCGCCCCTGCTCGCCTGAAGGATCCCGCATGCCTGTTTCCCCTCCGCACTCCGCGCGGACAGCCGGTCTGCTCGTCACCGCCATCGCGGTCTCGGCCGCTCTCACCGCCGCACCCACCGCCCTCGCGGTCGCCGGCCCCGAAGCCACCGGCGGACAGTTCGCCCCGCTCGTCAGGCTCACCGTCGGAGGCGAGGCCAACTCCCGCGCCTGCACCGCCGTTCTGGTCGACCAGTCGTGGATCGCCACCGCCGCCAGCTGCTTCGCCGACCGGCCCGGTTCGCCCGTCCAGGCCGGCAAGCCCGCCCTGAAGAGCACCGCCACGCTCAGCACCGGCCAGGTCGTCGAGGTCACCGATCTCGTGCCCCGCACCGACCGCGACCTTGTCCTCGGCCGTCTCGCCACCTCCGCCCCCGGTATCGCGGTCATCAAGCGCGCGACCACTGCGCCCGCCACCGGCTCCGACGTCACGGCCGCGGGATTCGGCCGCACCAAGACCGAATGGGTGACCGACAAGCTCCACACCGGCACCTTCACCCTCAACACCACCGACGCCACCACCCTCGCCGTCACCGGCAAGGACGGCGCGGCCATCTGCAAGGGAGACACCGGCGGCCCCCTGCTCAGCCAGGCCGGCGAGCTCGTCGGCATCAACAGCCGTTCCTGGCAAGGAGGATGCCTCGGCACCCCCGCCGCCGAGACCCGCACCGGCGCCGTCACCGCGCGCGTCGACGACCTGAACGACTGGATCGGGGAAACCGTCCGCCCGGTCGCTCCGCACGACTTCAACGGTGACGGCCGCTCCGACGCGGTGATGGTGTATCACCATGCGAACTCTGAGATTGGTTTCTACACCTCGTTGGGTAATGCGGTGGGTGGGTTCGGTGATTTCTCGTTGGGGTACACGGTTCCGGTGAACAGTTGGGATCGGGCTTCGATGAAGCTGATCTCGGGTGATTTCAATGGGGATCGGCGTGCGGATGTCGGCATGATGTACCGGTTCGGTGACGGCTCCATCAAGATGTTCACGGGTCTGGCCGATGCTGCTGGGCACATTCAGCCGTTCACGGCGAGTGCGAGTGTTCCGGCGAGTGCGGGTTGGGATTGGAATGCCATTGAGCTCCGGTCGGGTGATTTCAATGGTGATG
>NZ_JBEOXE010000003.1:213961-229506 GCF_040296485.1 Streptomyces sp. NPDC002138
CTTCGATGAAGCTGATCTCGGGTGATTTCAATGGGGATCGGCGTGCGGATGTCGGCATGATGTACCGGTTCGGTGACGGCTCCATCAAGATGTTCACCGGTCTCGCCGACGCCGCCGGGCACATCCAGCCCTTCTCCGCCAGTGCGAGCGTCCCCGCGAGCGCCGGCTGGGACTGGAACGCCATCGAACTCCCGTAAGGCAGAAGTCCGTACGCCGAGAAGGACAGGAAAGAAGCGATGTTCACACCCCGTCCGCGCCTCGCGCGGATCAGCGGCCTCCTCGCCGCCACGGCCATGGCAGCCCTCGGCATCGTCCCGGCGACACCCGCCCAAGCGGTGACCGGCCCGGAGGCCACTGCCGCCGCGTACCCCTACACCGTGCGCCTCACCCTCGGCGACGAGACGAACAGCCGCGCCTGTACGGGCTCGCTCGTCGACCGCTACTGGGTGCTGACCGCGGCCAGTTGCTTCGCCTCGACGCCGGGCGGCTCGGTCCAGCCCGGGAAGCCGGCCCTCGCCACCACGGCGGTCCTGGGCAACGGTGCGACGTCGCAGATCGTCGAGGTCGTGCCGCGCACCGACCGCGACGCGGCTCTCGTGCGCCTCGCCGTACCGGTCACGGACGTCGCCCCCGCCGCCCTCGCGCCCGCCGCACCGGCGTCCGGTGCCGAGTTCACCGCCGCGGGGTTCGGCCGTACCAAGACCACCTGGGTCCCCGACAGGCTCCACACGGGAACCTTCACCCTCGACGCCTCCACCGCCACCACCCTCACACTCACCGGCAAGGGCGCCGATGTCCTGTGCAAGGGCGACACGGGCGGCCCGCTCCTCAACTCCGCCAACCAGCTGGTCGCCGTCAACTCCCGTTCCTGGCAGGGAGGATGCCTGGGGGCCCCGGCGGCCGAATCGCGCACCGGCGCCGTCTCCGCCCGGGTCGACGACCTCGCCGACTGGCTGCGACAGGTGCGTTTCACCACGGCGTCCCTCGCCAACGGCCTGAGCGGCAAGTGCGTCCTGGTCTCCTGGCGCACTCCGGACAACCTCGCCCCGGCCACGCAGGTCGACTGCATGCCCCAGTACGTGGACCAGATATGGAAGATCACCCCCGTCGACGGGGGCAACTACCAGATCCGGAACGCGCTCAGCAACCGCTGCCTCTACGTGCCGTGGCAGACCCCGGACAACGGCGCGGCCGCCGTCCAGGTCGACTGCGACGCCAAGTACATCGACCAGGTCTGGAAGATCACCCCGGTGGACGGGGGCACCTACCAGATCCGCAACCTGCTCAGTAACCGCTGCCTGTACGTGCCGTGGCAGACCCCGGACAACGGCGCGGCCGTCCGACAGGTCGACTGCGACGCGAAGTACATCGACCAGGTCTGGAAGATCTGAGGAAGGAGCTCAGAGGAAGGAGCTCGAGGGAAACCGCTCAGCCGACCCGGACCGTCGCGCTCGGCGTGTTCCAACCGGAAACGCGCACATGGGGGACCGATCCCCGTAGGTCGGCGGTCCGGTAGGTGGCCGTCAGCGTCACGGACTCGCCCGGCCAGAGGCTGACCTGATTGTCGCTCCACCGGACGGGCAGGACCGGGGTTCCCCGCTCCGACACCAGGTGGAGGTCGGTCAGCAGGGCGGGCGTGCCGCCGGTACGGGTACCAGTACCCGTACCGGCACCCGCACCAGTGCCCGTGTGGCGTACGGTCACCGTCGTCGTGGACGTCCCCGCCGCGTCGGACGTCGTCGACCCGGTCGCGGTGACGGGCGCCTGCCGCATCGTCCGCAGCCCTCGCAGATCGGCGTAGGACGTCGTGGGGGTGTGGA
This sequence comes from Streptomyces sp. NPDC002138, assembly GCF_040296485.1. Taxonomy (NCBI): domain Bacteria; kingdom Bacillati; phylum Actinomycetota; class Actinomycetes; order Kitasatosporales; family Streptomycetaceae; genus Streptomyces; species Streptomyces sp. NPDC002138. Next base: position 215,782 of record NZ_JBEOXE010000003.1, read on the forward strand.
ACCAGTCGGTGCGGGTGTAGTCGAGCACGTCCGGCCGGGTGGAGAGCCAGTAGACGTTACGGCTGACCTCGCGCCCGGAGGCGTCGGTGAGGAGCAGCCGGGCCAGGTGGGTGGCCGGCAGCCCGGGGACCGACGCGGGGAGGGTGAGGACGGTGGCGCCGGCCCCGCCGCCCGCGACCTTCACCCCCGTGACCGTACGGTCGTACTTCGGCGTCCCGTCCGGGGTGAAGAGGGTGACCCGCGCGGTGAGCCCGGAGGCCGCGACGGTCCGGCTGTTGACGACCGACACCGCTCGGTCGTCGTACCCGTACTGGATGTGCAGGGGTTCGTTGGCCTTCTTCGCCCCGAAATAGGCCCCGCCCTGGTCGAGGTAGCGGTCCACCAGCTGCCAGTGCAGGGAGGTCCAACCGCTGTTGAACATCCAGTAGACGACCCCCGTCGACGGCGCCGAGACGTCCTTGGCGTTGCGCGCGTACGCCTCGAACTGCGCGCGGACGCCCTCGTACTGGGCGAGCTGCGCCGTGCGCACGTAGTCCTCGAGGTCGGCCGCGGGTCCGTAGCGGCCGGCGAGCGCGGCGTTGTACAGCTTCAGCGTCGAGAACGTCGCCGACGGGGAGCGGTGGTACTGGTCGGCGGCGGGGTTCTTCCACAGGGCTTCGAGTTCGTCCGGCGACATCATGCGGCGCAGGGTGTCGAGGGTCGGGACGTCCGGGCCGGCGCTCGTCTCGGAGTTGAAGCCCGTGGCGCCGCCCTCCCGCTTCTCGTACCAGTAGCCGGGCGGGACCCAGTCGTACGGGCCGGTCATTTTCATCCCGGAGCGCCCGGTGACCGGCGCGGAGACGGCGGAGGCCGCCGGGACCACGGGGGCAGTCCAGTCGGCGGCCCGCAGCGCGTCCAGGTACTCCTCCTCGATCTCCGCGCTCGGGGCGGCGTCGCTGCCGATCAGGAAGGAGATCACGCTGGGGTGGTGACGCAGCCGGGCCGCCTCGGCGGCCATGGAGGCCTTGGCGACGCGGTGGTCCGCGGCGCTCCAACCCTCCCCGGCGCCCAAGGGGTTGGAATCGCCCTCCCATTTGTCGCAGCACTCCCAGCCGGGCAGCGCCAGGATCCCGTAGCGGTCGGCGAGGTCGAAGAACTCGTCGGGTTCGATGTGCCCTTCCAGACGCAGGGTGTTCAGACCCAGGTCGAGGGCGTACCTGAGACGGTCCTCGACGTAGCCGCGGTCCCAGCGCAGGAACTCGTCGGGGGACCAGCCGGCGCCCTTGACCAGCAGCGGGCGGCCGTTGATCCGGTACTGCCGGTCGCCGTCGGCGTTCAGGGGCGCCCGTACGTCGCGGATGCCGAAGGACTCGTGGGCGGTGTCGGAGGTCCGTCCGTCGACCCGCGCGGTGACGTTCAGGTCGTACAGCGGCTGGCCGCCCATCGAGGCCGGCCACCACACCCGGGGCGCGCGCAGCCGCAGCGAGGGATGGCCGGCGGGGGTGAAGACCACCGTCTTCGCCTCCCGGGGCGCGAGCGTCACACTGCGGCTCATGGTGGCCGGACCCGCGGTGGCCGAGACCGTCGTGGTGACGGCGGCCGCCGAGTCGTTGCGCACCCGGGCCTTGACGGTGAGGTCGGCCGAGGCCATCGAGGGCATGTCGAGGGACGTCACCACGTGTACGTCGCGCAGCGCGACCGGGCCGCCGCGGCGGACGGTGACGTCGCGGACGATGCCCATGTTCTCGTCGGGCGGCGGCTGGAGCCAGTCCAGCCAGCCCATCGTGAGGTGTTCGCGCGGGTTGTTGGGCCGGACCCGGAAGGCGACCGTATTGGTGCCGGCCCCGATCAGGGCGGTGACGTCGAGCTCGTGCCGGGTGTACGCCCCCGCGACCGTGTCCGCGCCGGCGGCCCGGCGGCCGTTGACGAAGACGTCGGCGGCGGAGATCACCCCGCTGAAGTCGAGGTACGTACGGGCGGTGGTGTCGGTGACGGTGAAGTCCGACCGGAACCACCAGGGCACGGCGAAGTCCGCGGCCGGGATCCGCTTCTGGTGGGTGGAGTAGAAGGGGTCGGGATGGACGCCCGCGGCGAGCAGGGCCGCGAGGACGGTGGAGCGGGGCCCGGCGGGGTACCAGCCGACCGCCGGATAGCCCGGCCGGGAGACGGCCTCCGCCCGGTCCGCCACCTTGGCCGTCGACTGGATCGCGTACCCGGACAGGGCCGTCGTACGGCCGGGGGCCTCGGCGACCGTGGTCGAGCGGGGGAGCTCAGCGGTGTACGGCACGGAAGCCGGGTAGGGCGCGGGGGCCGGGTGCGGGACGGGGGCCGGGTGCGGGACGGGAGCCGCCCGGGTGGTGCCCCCGGTCAGGGCGAGGAGCAGGCCCAGGACGGCTGCGGCCACGGCCACGGCCGGGGTCCGCGCGCGGACGGTGAAGAGGCGGCGCAGCACGGTGCCTCCGGCGGGGGACGGGTCCGATCCGGCCTCCGAGTCTGACACGGGGGCAGGGGTACGAGGTGCAGCCCTCCCGCGCCGGGTCACACGGGTGGAGTACGGCCCCCTGGGGCACGCGACCCGGCCCGCCCCGCACCTGGGCCCTCGGCGCCGAACCGCTAGTGCAACGGGGGGAGAGGGGGTGAGGCGTGCCGCCGCTCGCGCCGCGCCGGGCCGCATGCTGGTGACCCGTGTGGGCGGCAGGGGGGTCACTCGTCCCGTCGGCCACAGCCGAGGCCCGATCCCCGCACCGCCGGGAACCTACGGGAGACAGATGTCCGTGCCCGCCGCCCCTGAAGCCAGTGCCGCGACCCTGCTGCGCCGCCCCCAACTGTGGCTCGTACCCACGATCCTCACAGGGTTGCTCGCCCTGTTGCTGTCCCTCCTCTACATGGGCGGCATCGTCAACCCCAACGCGGAACTCCGCCACCTGCCCGTCGCCCTCGTCAACGACGACACGGGCAAACCGCCGGGCGGCCGGCAAGGGAACCTGGGTGCCGAGATCACGGCCGCCATCGCCTCCGACCCCGCGGGCGGCAAGGCCGACTGGCGCGTGCTGACCAGCGCCCAGGCCCAGGACCAGCTGGACTCGGGCAAGGTCTACGGCGCGCTGGTGGTCCCGGCGGGGTTCACGGAATCCGTCACCGCCCTCACCACGGCCGGGGCCACGCGACTCCCGACGATCAGCGTCCTCACCAACCCCGGCAAAGGAAGCCTCGGTTCCTCCCTGGCCGGCCAGATGACGACCCAGGCCGCCCACCGCGCCTCCCAGGCCGTCGGCAAACAGCTCACGGCGTCCGCCGGCGCCCAGGCGAGCCCCACCACGAAGCTCCTGCTCGCCGATCCGGTCAAGGTCGTCACCGAGGTCGGCCACCCGATCGGCACCCACAGCGGGCTCGGTCTGACCGCCTTCTACTACACCCTGCTCCTCGTCCTGGCCGGGTTCATGGGCGGAAACGTCATCAGCAACGGTGTCGACACGGCCCTCGGTTACGCCGACAACGAGATCGGCCCCTGGCACACCCGCCGCCCGACCGTGCCGATCAACCGCACGCAGACGCTGCTGCTGAAGATGGTGATGACGGCGGGCATCACGCTCGTCAGCAGCTCCCTGGTGCTGCTGGCCTGCGTCGTCATCCTCGGCATGGACGCGTCCCACCTGCCGCTGCTGTGGATCTACTCCTACTGCGCGGCCCTCGCCGTCGGCCTGGGCGTGCAGGCCATCAACGCGGCGTTCGGTGGCTTCGGTCAGCTCGTGTCGATGTTCGTCTTCATCGTGCTGGGACTGCCCTCGTCGGGTGCCACGATCCCGCTGCAGGCGGTGCCCGGCTTCTACCGTTTCCTCTCCCACTTCGAGCCGATGCGCCAGCTCAGCGACGGCGTGCGCGCCATCCTGTACTTCGGCGCCCGCAGCGATGCCGGACTCGCCCACTCCTGGCTCATGATCGCGATCGGCGCTGTCCTCGCCCTGGCCTTCGGCTTCGCCATGACCCGCTACTACGACCGCAAGGGCCACAAGCGGCTCACCCCACAACCGGCCTGATGTCCGGCATGATCACCGTATGAACACGCCACCCCTGCCATCGCCGATCGACGGACCTGTCGGAACCGACGAACCTGTCGGAACCGACGGACCTGACGGGCCTGTCGGAACAGATCGATCAGTCGTCCGGATCGGGGCTCTCGTTCCGCTGACCCGGCCCGGGTGGGCCGAGGCGGGCCGACACCTGCTCGCCGGACTGGAGTTGGCCGTTCACGAAGTCAATGACACCGGTGGGATGGCCGGCAGGCCACTCGAGCTGGTGGTCCGGGACACAGCGGCCGACCCGCGGAGAGCCGCCGCGGCCGTGGACGAACTGGCCCGGCTGGGCGTGGCCGCCTTGGCGGGGGAGTACCACAGCGTCGTCGCCCGCGCCGCTGCCGCCAGGGCCGACGCCCTCGGCCTGCCGTTCCTCTGCTCGTCGGCGGTACTCGACGCGCTCACCGAACAGCCGACGGAATGGGTCGCGCGGATCGCCCCGGCACAGTCCCACGGCTGGCAGGTCTACGCGGACTTCCTCCTCGGCGCGGGACACAGCCGGATCGCTGTAGCGGCCGAGCCGAGCGTCTACTGGGCGTCCGGGGCCCGTATCCTGCGCGACTACCTCGCTCCACGCGGCGGCACCGTCATCGAACTCGACGTACGCGCACTCGACCCCGAGGCCCTGTGCGACGCACTCGTCGACCAGCGCGCGAGCGCCCTCCTCCTCCTGGTCGGACACCCGGAGCCGGCGGTGCCCCTCGTCAAGTCCGTCCGCCACGACCAGCGCCTCGCCGGCATCATGATCGGTGCACCGGCCGGGCAGCCCGAGTTCGCCGAATGGGCGGGGCTGCTGGGCAGCGACGGCGCCGGGATCCCGTTCTTGCGCTACCTGCCGGAGAGCCTCGGCCCACACGGCATACGCGTCGAGGCGGCCCTGCGCGAGCGGCTGGCCGAAGCACCCTCCTTCGTCGCCTTCGAGGGGTACGACACGGTCACCGTCCTCGCCGAGGTACTGCGGTCCCACGACGGGGACCGGGCACGCACGGCCGAATCCTGGGCGCGCGTCGCCGTCGACGGCACCCGCGGGCAGATCCGGTTCTCCCGGACCCCGGGGATCAGCGTGTGGCAATGGGCCTGGGCGCCGGTGCAAGTCGTCGACCGGGACCCGGCGGAGCCCGATCGCTTCCGGATCCTTCACACCGGCTGAAGTTGAAGGGGAGCCGGACCGCGGCCGCTCAGCCGAGGAAGTCGACGCGGTCGATCAGACCCTCGCGCACCCGGTAGGCCACGAGGACGCGGATCGGTCATGCACGTGATCATGCCCTGCACGGGCTTCCCCTGCCAGGTCCGGCTCCCCAGCGTGCGAGGGGGAGCACCAGGGGAGCAAGATGGAGGTATCCGGACCGGCCAAGCTGGAGAAAGTTGTGGTCCTGATGCCCGACAAAGACACGACGCTCGGCAGCAAGCGGCAACTGGTCCAGGCGGTGGCCACGGTCGCGCTCACCGCCTGCGTGCTGTTGCCCGCCAACGGTTTCGCGCAGGCCGCGATCCCGGCACGCGCCACCACGACGGTCGCGGAACAGACCGCGGCGATCCCGGATCAGACCCGGTACGACCAGATCGCCCTGCAGACGCTCGACGCCATCGTGAGCGGCGACTACGCCGCGGCCACGGCCCACTTCGATACAAACATGCGCAAGCTGCTGACCCCGGACGCTCTCGGCGGGGCATGGGCGGCGTACCAGGCGAAGTTCGGGTCGTATCAGTCCCACGGGGATCCCAAGGACGTCCTCTTCGGCGAGTTCACCGTGGTCAATGTCCCGCTCACCATGGAGCACCAACCCGGGGAGTTCCGCGTGACCTTGCACATGGACGGAAGCATCGCCGGTCTGCAGTTCCTCCAGACGGGAGTGCCGATCTCATAGCGCGTGGGCCGGCCATGGCCCGGGTACGCGGCAGGTCGAGGGCACGGTCGGCGGTGCGTTATGCTTGATCTTGTTCTCGCAGCCGGGATTCCCGGTGGTGGGCTCGCGTTGGTGGTCCAAGGAAAGGCACCCCACTTCCCGTGGGGGGATGCAGGTGCAAGGCCTGCCCAGCGCTCGATGAAGGCCCCGGCCTCCGCAAGGAGGCCGGGGCCTTTCCCATGTCCCCAGCAGCCGCCTCCCCAGCGGCAGCCGCCTCCCCCTCGGACGCTGAAGCGGGAAGGGCGAGAACGAGACCGCCTGGCGACCGTGACCCGACCCCCGCTCGATGCCTCTGGGATGCTGAGGGATCGAGCAGGGGCGGGGTGGGGGCCCGTCGCCACGGGAGGGAGAGGGATATGCCGGTGGTCGCGGGTGCGGGTGCGGGCGTGGGCGTGGGCGCGCGTACGGGTGCAGGCACGGGCATGCATGCGGGCAGCGCCGTGGCCGGCCGGGGCGTCGAGGTGGTCCGGGTGGGTACGGGCGATCGATGGCGGGTGACCCGGCCGTGGCCCGGCCAGCTCCGCCCGATCGTGCACAGCTACGCCGGTTACTGGGAGGCGGCGGTCTCGCCCTACCGGGTCCGGCTCATTCCCACGGGGCGAGCCGTCGTGCTGATCAGCCTGGGGGAGCCCTTCGCCCACGTCCGGCGCCTGGGCGACACGAGCCCGTACAACCAGGTGACCGGCTCGCTGGTCGTGGGCCTGGAGAACGGCCCCCGGGTGTGCGACCACCCCGGTGGCCAAGAGGCGATCCGGCTGGAGCTGACGCCGCTGGGCGCGTTCCGGCTGTTCGCGCTGCCGATGAGCGAGTTGACCGACAGGGTGGTCGAACTCCGCGACGTACTGGGGCCCGAGGCCGGAATCCTCGTGGAACGACTGGCGGCCACCAGCGACTGGGGGGCCCGGTTCGACCTGTTGGACCGCGCGCTCTCGGCCCGACTCGAGCGCGGCCCGCGGCCCGCACCCGAGGTGAGCCAGGCCTGGCGACTGCTGGCGCGCGCGGGCGGGGTGATTCCGGTGAGCCGGATCGCGGCCGAAGTGGGCTGGAGTCAGGGCTACTTGACCCGCCGCTTCACCGAACAAGTGGGCCTGACACCGAAGATGTCCGCCCGCGTACTGCGCTTCCACCGGGCCGCGCGGCTGCTCAGCCACGCGGGAGCGAACCCCACCACGGTCACCGCCGCCTGCGGCTTTTACGACCAGGCCCACCTCAACCGCGAGTTCCGCGCCCTCGCCGATACCACCCCCGGCCAGGTGGCGGCCGCCCGCGTTGCGGAGGGAGCCCTCTCGCTGTGAGGGGCGAGGTCAGATTCGTCCAAGCCAGCCCGCTCGTACGTCGCTAGTGTCCCCGTTCGTAGTCGATGTCGATCAGGCACCCGAGCACGCGGGACGTCCCTGCCGAGCAAGGGTGAACCTGACTCAATGGGGAGTACTCGATGGAAGACCTGCTGCGCATCCTCGTGTCCGGCGCCATCACAGGCGGCTTGATCGGCCTGGTGGGAGCGCTCAGCCGACGCAACCGCCAGCGCCGGGAGGGCGGCGACACCACCGGCCGCTGACGCCCGCGGGCGACCATCCCTCGGCCTTGGCGCGCCAGCCGGGCCGCGAAGGGCGCATTCGCGCCGCTTCGACGGCCGGCCGCGCGTCGGCGTCGCGGCGCCGGCGCCGCCCGAGGGGCGGCGCCGGAGCGGGGCTTCCTTCGATGGGGGCCTACCGCGTCGCCTCACGGGCCGTGCCCTCGGATTCGTAGGCACCCGGGGTGGTCAGGTCCCGCGTCGGGTCGGTCATCGGGTCGGTGGTGCGTGCGTTCCGCGGATCCGGCGCCGCTTCGCGCGGGTCGTGGACCGGCAGGTAGGGGGCGGGCTGCGGCCTGTCCGAGCGGTAGAGCAGGGTCATGGCCGACATGACGGCCGTAAGTCCGGCGACGAGCATCGGGACCACGGCCGGCCAGGGCAGGAGGGCGCCGCCCCCGCCGCCGAAGAGGTCGAGATCCGTCACGCTCGCGAGCGCGTGGACCGCCACGAGCCCGATGGCCGTCACGACGGTGGCCGACCACACCCAGCCGCGGTCCCGCACCGTCACCAGCACGGCCAGGGCCGCGCACGCGCCCACCAGGCCGAGTACGAGCCCTGCCACCAGGCCGCCGTGGACGAGGAAGCGGGAGGGGTCCCGAGGCAGGCACAGGAGCGCCGACAGGGTCAGGGTCACCGCCACCGGCCAGCGCAACCCACGCCCGGGCACAGCCTCCGGCGGTCGTTCCGCGTGCGTGCGAGCGGCAGGCGCGGGGGAGGGGCGGTCAGCTTCGGCCCGATGCGTGGGCTCGGGGCCGGGCTCCAGCCGGGCCTGGGCCTGGAGCTGCTCCTGGGGCTGGGTCTCGCCGTGGAACGTCTGCTCCGGTCGAGCCTCGGGCGAGGGCGGGAACTGCGGCTCGTCCGGCCGGGCGAGGAGTACGGCGAGAGAGATGACGTCCTCGATCGGGCGACTGACCGCAGCCGCTCTCAAGGCCTGGTCGGCCGCGTCGGGAACCTGCCCGGACCGTCGCAGGAGCGTCACCAGGTCGGCCACCTCGTCCACGGACCGGCGGATCACCGCCGTTTCGAGCAGGGTGTGCAGGCAGTCGGCGCCGGCGACGGCGCGCGCCATCTCGTCCAGGTCCCCGATCTCTCGAGGCGGCGGCTCAGCGGCAGGTGCGCAGGACGGTGAGAGCGGTGCGGGCTGCGGGTCCGCGGCGCGCCGGGCTTGAGCCCGTTCGGCGCCGACCGCGTCCGCGGCTATGGCCTCGGCCTCGGCCTCGGCCTCGGCCTCAGGTTTGGCGTAGTCGCTCATGGATCGCTCCGTCCGAATGCACCGCTGTGCGCGGCCACGCTCACCGAGACGCGCTCGAGTTGCAGCGTGTGATGAGATGCTTACTTCTTGCAACGGTGCGGCATGTCCGAGGAATCCACCATGCGGAGCAAGCAAACGGGTGGGACCCGCTCAACCGCCTGAGAAGCAGGCGCGGGCGGGCCGCACGGCGCCGACCATGCGGGCCTCAGGGGTGTGTACGAGGAGCCCTGGCCGGTTGGCCAGCACTGCCAACCGGCGTTGGTTTCCTGCCGGTCCGTGGTGTCCCGCTCGGCCCAGGTCAGCCAGGTGGTCCCGTGCACATCGTGGGGGCCGCTGTAGCCGGCGAACTCAGCTTGCAGCCCATCCGAGGCGTCGTCCGGGAAGCCACGATCTTCTGCCAGGGGCGGGAAGCCGTAAAAGTTTCGGATTCCGAAGAGGCAGGCCAGGCCGTCGTAGGCGTTGCCCCTGTTGAGGAGGAAGAGATCGATGCCGACTTCCCACACGGAGTCTTCGTCGTCGGGCCCCATAGGCGGGCCCCCGGTCGGCATTCGATCATTCCGCTGACAGCGGTCGACATGGAGCGATCCTGCTGAGCAGGCCAGGAGCCGGCATTCCCCGCTCAGCGGCAACTATGCGCTCGGCTTCAGACCCGCCGGCGCAACGTCAGTGGTTTCAGCTCAGCAGAGGATTGCCCTGGAGGTTCGCTTCCCCGCACGGCCAGGGGCCCTCGGTCAGGGGGCCCAGCGGCGTACGGAAAACCAGGACCTCGTTGTCCAGGGAGACGGCAACGCTGCCTTCGCTCAGCAGTAGCGCGCGGCCGATGACGGCTCGGCTGTTGTCCATGGCAAACAGTTCGTGTCCGTCTAGGTCCCTGTCCACAGCGAGTAGCCTGCCATCGCGCCAGAACACCGCGGTTCCCTCGCAGTCCATCGCGGGGTACGACGTGTAGTAGCCCGTCAGCGCCGGCCCGTCCACGAGGGTGTTGTCCGATGCGAGCCGCCGGAAGCGCGATCGCGAAGGCAGGCGATTTTCGAGCTCGGGGCCGCTGACACCGCCGTTCTTGTCGACGAGCATGGCCCCGTGGCTGGCCCAGCGCGCGGTTTCGGCGCCGTCGCGGCCGAAGTGGCCAGTCGTGAACGCGCCGTAGCCTTGGGATCCGATCAGGAACTGGCCAGGCCCTGCTATCGCCTTTCGGCCGGCGGGAGCGGGAGAGGTGGCCGACACGGTCTCGCCGCTGTCCAGGTCGAGGAAGAACGTCCGCCCGATGCCGCCCCCCGTGTCGGTGAAGCTGGCCGCGATCCGGTCGGCCGAAACGAGCAGTGGTTCCCAGTGGTCTACGCCGATCTCCTCAGGGACCCAAGGACTACGCGGCCGAATCTCCCATCCGGTCCGGACCCCCATCTCCACCACACCCGGGAACGACACCGCACCGAGCACGATCGGCGTGGACCAGAGGCATTCACCCTCCCGCGTGTACCGGGCCACGCGAGGCTCCGGTACAGACGTGGGCCGGCTTCGTTCGCCACGGACCAGGCGGGAGGCGCTGACCCAGGAAATGACGACCCCGCCGTCGAGGAGGACGAACGCGCCGATCTCCTCATCGGGGCGGCACTCCGGACGGGTGGTGGGGCCAGTGGATCCGTCCGGCAGAACACCTGCCAGGAGCCGACCGCCGCGATCCGGGTAGGCGATCCAGAGCGTGCCGTCCGTGGACAGACGGGACTGCGGCCTCCCTGCCCCGGGGTAGGTCCGCTGCCACGCCACCTTGCCTGAGAGGTCGACCCTCGTGATGACGGTCGCCAGGGGATTCGCGCCGTAGCTGGTTACGGTCAGCGGCCCGGAGGGGTCCGTCGTGGCAACGGATCGGACCTGGCCTGGCAGGGTGAAACGCGATGAGAGGGTCATGCGCCGCATCTTGCCGCATGCTTTCGTACGCAGCGGTTGGGCCCTCTGCAGCGCCGTCGGCCAACTGGAATGCTTCGGGGCGGACTTCGATCCTCAGAGCCGGGGCTGGCTGCGGCAGCCCCCCATCTCGGGGACCCCGTCACCTGGCCGAGGCCACTCGCGGGTCATCTTCGCCTCCGCCTCGGCGATAGCGATCTCGGCGAGGCGGTGAAGGGCATTCTGGTACGTGGGTCGAGTCCGCCCCGGTGGGTGGCGGGCTGGGGGGAAGAGGGCAGGCTTTTCAACAGCCTTCTGTGGGAGCCGGACGGTCCCGCGGAGCACCGCGGTCATCGCGGGTGAGCAGTGGGGGGAGTGCTGGCGGAGCCGGATAGCCACGGTCAGGGCCATCAGGGCCGCTGCCGGGAGGGGGTTGGCGGGCGGGTGTCCGAAGGTTCGAGCGACCCGTCCGTCCCCCAGCGCCGTTGTCCGCTCGGGGTGGCGGCGGAGAGTATCGACGTGGGGAGGAGAGGCTTCAGCCCAGGAGACCCAGAAGGCGTTCGGCCTGCCGCTCGGCGGTGCCGGCCGGATTTCGAGGACTGCTCGGGTCTTCCAACGCCAAGACCAGGAGCCACAGCAGCGAGAAGAGACGTCGGCACTCGCGCAAGCGGCGAGCCTCTGCATCGTTCACGTCGAAGAAGCCGAGGAAGCGCGCGACGTCGAACTCGCTGTCGACCCATACCGACACATGCTCGACCACGTCCGCAAGTTCATAGGCGCGGTCGCTGCGGCCGGAGTCCTCGAAGTCCACCACCCGGACTCGCGTTCCGTCCCACAGGAAGTTGGCGAGGTTCCCGTCGGCCTGGCCGAAGACTGGCGGCGTGTCAGGTTCGCCCGCCGCCTCCAATCCTGACCGCTGAAGCCAGTTCATTCCCGCGGTGGTTGCTCGCGAGACGACCCGACTCGGTACCCGCTGTGACAGCCGTTCGTGCCGAACTTGGATTCCGCGGATGGCATGGTGCTGGTTCCACAACCGGGGAGGAAGCTCGGCTGCCACCTTCCGCGGAACGGACTCGTGCATTGTCGTCAGCGTTTGAGCCATGGACATGAGCTGGTCAGGGCCCACGCGGCCACCACGCAGCGGAGATCCGGCCAGGCGCGACATGACGACGGTCGGGGGCGTCGCGGATAGATCCGCTTCGACAGGAGTTGGCGCCATACCCGGTGAGTACTTCCCCAGCAAGGTGAGGGCTCGCCACTCCCGCTGATGCTCGCCGTCACTGCACGACCGGAACCGCTTGATCACGAGGTCAGGCAGCAACTCGACCGCATGGGTCGCCCACGGGCTGGTCACCAAGATCCCCAGTCGCAATATCGACGCCGTTGAATGTCGCCCTATCCTGGCACGCTGGCAAAGTCGACCGTCACGGACATGAGTCTATGAATCGTCGCAGTTCAGAGTAGGTATCTGAGTTCCTGCGGTCGGTAGAGACGGCCACGATCCACGTCAGCGGCGAACTTCACGGCGTCGTTTGGCTTGATCAGATCCGCCGGCCGGACGTCGATCAGCAACGCCGCCCCCTGTGTCAGCGCCAGAAAGTCGGGCATGTGCTGGACCGGCCGCCTGCACGTCGTGAACTTCAAGGTGAACGGCTGCGAGAGCACCTCCGTCGTGCCGCCCACGGAGTCGAGCGCCAGCCGCACACGCCGCTCCGCCAGGCTCTCGAACCCGTGCAGCCGCCCCGTTCCCGACGAGTAGGCCACGCCTGGGCGATCTCGCTGGCCAGGCCGCCAGGCGAACGCGCGGGCAGGCCGCGAGGCCGACCACTCGAAGGCGGCGAGATCGTTCGGACTGGCCGGCTAAGGCGTTGAGCCACCGCCGTGCACGGGTGCGCGGGCGCGGTGCTGGGCACGTAATTCGAACATGTGTTTCACTGGGGGGATGGAACTGTTCCGCTTCCCAGAGGATCTGGTCGCGCTCCAGGTGGCGTGGCTCGACACGTACACCGCGTTGGCGAAGGTCCCCCTGGGGGTCGGCACGACGACGCTGCGGCGGCGCTTGATCGTCCTGTCCTGCCGGCTCCACTCGCATCCCTACTGGACGACGCCCGCCCGCTCGCGCGGCACCCGGGCGGAGCTGCGCCGACAGGTCGGCAATCGCGGGTGGGCGACGGTGGCGTGAGGTTCGTTCCGGCGGGCCGGACGTGGAAGAGACGGCACTAGGGTGGCGGGGTGATCGAGATTCGTGGTGTGGAACCGGGTGACGGAGCCGTGCTCGGCGAGATTCATGCTGCGGCTTGGGAGGCGGCTTATGCGCCCTTCTTCGAGCCCGAGTTCGCCGCGCGCGGCGTACAGAGCCGCCGTACGCGGTGGCACGCCCGGGTGGCCGAGGACTCGGGGACGATGCTGCTCGCCGAGGTCGACGGTCGCCCCCTGGCGTTGTCCGTCTTCCTCCCGTCCGCTGCCCGGCCGGGGCACGCCGAGATCTGCAGCTTCTACGGCCACCCCGACGGCTGGGGCAGCGGCGTCGCCGGCGCCTTGATGGCCGACACCCTGCGACGGGTGCGTGCCGACGGCTTCACCCGTGTTCATTTGTGGACGCTGCGCGACACTCCCCAGTCCCGTCGCTTCTATGTGAAGTCCGGCTTCACCGAGAGCGGTGCCTCGCGCCCCTTCGACTTCGGCGACGGCAACCCGCTCCAGCAAGTCGAGTACGAGCGCGCCTGCTGATCGTCGGGGGGCGAACTGCCCCCTCTCAGCTGATGAAAGCGCTTGTCGTCAGGGCGATCCAGTCACCCTGGAGGTAGTTCTTCTTCCAGGTGTCGATCTGCTCGGTCGTGATCTTGTATTTCTTGGCGATCTTGTCCTTCGTGGCGTCGGAGTCGTCGGCCATGAGGGTGATCACGATGCGCACGCGGTCCACGACCGTCAGTTCTTCCTTGGGCTTGTCGGGGAGGTCGCCGAGGGTGAAGCAGTCGGCCGTGCCGGGCTTGCCGGGCTGTCCGGGCTGGCCGGGCTGGCCGCCGGATCCGCCTTCGCCGCCCTTGCCGCCTTCGCCGC